>JADGAB010000150.1 GCA_015232245.1 Magnetococcales bacterium
CACACCTACCCTGCCTAAAACAGCTTAATCCGCCGAACCGCCGTGTACGGACCCGTACGCACGGTGGTGTGGGAGGGGGGAAGCCCACAAGGCCCCCCCTATCCCGATTTTATTGGTGTCCCCGGCGCGATTTGAACGCACGGCCTACGGATTAGGAATCGGTCAATATATGCTTTGAAATGACTCCCTCTGATCGCACATGAAACCCTGCAACTATCCAAAAAATATATTGAAAATAGCATAATTGACTGCTACCCTGCTTGCATGGCAATTCAGGGCAAATCACCCCCTGCCAGATGCAAAGTCACACCCCAAGTCACACCCCAAAATCCAGGGTGTGACCATCGCGCAAGGAGTCAGAAGGGATGAAATTCACCGACCGCTACATTCAAAATCTGAAGCCAAGAGAGACTCGTTTTGAAGTTCTGGAGGGGCTGGGTTTCCTGCTCCGCATCACCCCAAACGGAAGCAAGACCTTCTGCCTGGCGTATCAGTTCGAGGGACGCAACCGCCGGATGACCTTGGGAACATATCCAGAGATGAAATTGAGCGAAGCGCGAGAGGCACATGCCAAAGCCCGTCAACTTCTCAAGCAAGGGGTTGACCCTGGGGAGATAGAGCAGGAAGCCAAACAGGAAGAAAAAACCGCCCCCACCGTTTCAGCCCTGGTCGAGGAGTATATCGAACGATGGGCAAAACCCAGGAAGCGCACATGGCCGGAAGATGCCCGCATGCTTCATAAAGATATCGTTCCCCGATGGGGGAAGCGCAAAGCCAAAGAGATCACCCGGCAAGACATCGTGCGCATGCTTGACGAGTTGCAGGACCGGGGCGCAACCATCACCACGAATCGGACCTTGGCTTGCGTCCGCAAGATGTTCAACTGGGCGGTGGAACGTGGCGTTCTGGACGTCTCCCCCTGCATTGGTGTTCGCGCCCCTGTCCAGGAGATGCAACGGGAACGGGTCTTGTCTCCTGATGAAATTCAGACCTTTTGGAACGGATTGAACAAAGCCGGGATGAGCGAGGGTTCCCGGTTGGCGTTGAAACTGCAATTTTTGACCGCCTCCCGAAAGGGGGAAGTCGTCGTAGCCAAATGGGAAGACTTCGATTTGATCAACGGTTGGTGGACCATCCCGGTTGAAGACTCAAAGAACAAAATGGCTCATCGTGTCCCCCTGTCAGCGCAAGCTCTCGCCGTGCTGAAGAGCGTCAAGGCCGTGTGTGGCGATTCCCCCTGGCTGTTTCCTTCCAGGACGACTGGAAAGCATGTGGCACCCACCAGCGTTGACCATGCGGTCAGAAAGAATCTGGAGAGCTTCGGTATCGGGCAGTTCACCCCGCATGATCTGCGCCGTACCGCTGCCAGTCTGATGACCGGCATGGGAATTTCACGTCTGGTGGTATCCAAGATCCTCAATCATGTGGAAAGTGGCGTCACGGCAGTTTATGATCGGCACTCCTATGATGCCGAAAAGCGCATGGCTCTGGACGCCTGGGGTAAGAGACTGGAAAGCATCATTGAAGGGCGGCAGGATGACCACAACGTGGTCACACTGCCTGCTCGCAAGGCGGGGTGAGGAGGGGGAAATTGATATGCAGCGCGAGGAGATCATGCAATTGATGGCCGGGCAGATGGATCGGTTGCGCCGGGACTTTGGAGTAACCCGGCTGGCTCTGTTCGGCTCAACGGTCCGGGATGAGGCAACAGCCGATAGCGATGTGGATTTCCTGGTTGCCTTCGATGGTCCGGCCACATCGGCGCGCTATTTTGGAGTCCAGTTCTTCCTTGAGGATCTGCTGGGCCGAAGAATCGACCTTGTGACCGAAAAGGCTCTGCGTCCAGAACTCCGGCCCTACATCGAGCGGGAAGCAATCCATGTCTGAACGCGAGTGGCGATTCTTCCTTGAGGACATGATCGCTTTTGCCGGCAAGGCGATATTCTACACGTCCGGCTTGGATCAGGAGCAATTCGAGACAGATGGTTTGATCTATGACGCCACGGTTCGCAACCTGGAGTTGATCGGCGAGGCCGCAACCCATATTCCACAGGCCATCCGTGACAGTACGCCATCCATCCCCTGGCGGTTGATCATCGCCACCCGCAACCGGCTGATTCATGGGTATCTGGGAATCGACAATGACACGTTGTGGAGCATCATCCAAGACGACCTGCCAGCTTTGCTGACCCAATTGTATGCACTCCAAAGGGTGAAGTAGACGCCATGTTGCGTGTTACGGATGTTTTTTATCAGGGCAATTATCGGGTATGGCGGAGAAATTTATGGAAACAATAAGCGAGTTGATCCAAGATGATTATTGGCGCCTGGAGGTGGCTGCATACATGTATGCAACAAACAAGTATCTTTACAACCTTTCCGATGAAGAATTGCATAAATTACAATATGTTCTTTTCGAAGACGGCTATGGATCAGTTCATCCAACTGCGGCTTTGATAGCTAACAGTTTACGTAATTTGGCATTATCTAATCAGAGGCCTCCTTGGTTCAAAAAAGGGAGTGACGGACTTTATGTGCATCTGCAACCATTTATGATGTGGTGCATTAGGGAGGGGTTTAGCCCAGCTATTGGCATGGAAAAGACCTTGCGCGAAGAGCATCATATTTTTTTGCCCGATGAATTCGGCTTACGTATTTTACGCATCAAATTGCAAGGTTATATTGATTCGTACAACCCAGAAAAACTATCAATTAAGGATTTAACTGAGGCAGAGAAACGACTTGCTGAGGTAGAGAAACAGATTAAGGCGTTTGGAAAAGAAGATCGCGCCGAAAATACCCATCTTGTTGCCAAGAATCCAGCGAGTCCCAACGATCCATGGGCCTTTCTCCCTAAAGGCGAGCATGCACGTATAAATGTACTTGCCATGCTTCGAGGGGCAAAAATTACAATAGCTCATAGAGATAGTGATTGTCACTACAATGGAAAGCTATCAGCCGAAGCCATTGCCAAACAAGCTATCGACCTCTTTGAACAGTGGAAAGAAGAGATTGAAAAAGAACCGACACAAAGGACTTTAGCAGAGTGGGTAAGAAAGTGGCTTAAAGCTGGTCGCCCTGACCCAGAAAACAAACGCGTGTAATAGACCATATAAACCCCTGCCTGTAAACTGGCCTTCCCTTTTGTTGCAAAACCTCCTTCCTAACGTATTGATTTTATTAATATTGCATCAAAAAATTTGCATATTGCAATGCGTACCTTTAAAACTATTACAATGTCAAGTGCTTCTGCCAAACTACTACCTTCGTTCAAGAGCAATCATGACAAAGGAGTAACTTGATGGAAGTTAAACACATTAAAGCTGGAAAAGTTCGGGAATTGTTCGGGAATTGTTCGGCGGCAACCTTATATCGCATGTGGCGGATTTATAAGGTTTTGCCACCACCTACAAAAATCAGGGGGATTTCTTATTGGACAATGGCAGACGTTGAGAAAGCGTTCCAGAACAATCAAAACGATTGCGAGGTGACGCCATGAACGACAAAACCGCCCCTTGCGAGGCGGCGTCATCAGAAATCCAGTCTGGGGAGACTGTTTCTGATGATGTCACAAAACATCATAAATATCAATCAATTGTGTCGGATGGTCGTTGCGGTGCCTCACAGGAGGAGTGGCAGCACTTCAGCCAGATACTTGGTCTGACCGGCGACCTGCTCCCGGTTGTCAGCAATTCGCACAAGAAGATTTCGCCAAGGTCTTCTATCAAATCAATCGGCAAGGCGCCTTCCATTCTCAACAGGGATGGGGAAATTATCGGCATGACAGGCTGGACCAATAAATCTCCAAGCAAAGAGGACGTTAGCAAATGGTCCATACAGTTAGATTACGGGATCTGCATCCAGACCCGCCGTGTCCGGGCATTCGATATTGACGACCGGGAGCAAGCCCAAGCCATCACGGACGTGATTAGGAAATTTGTCGGACCTCTGCCCAGGCGTATCCGCAAAAATTCCGACAAATGCCTCTTGGCATTCCGCCTCCCTGGCAACCTGAAAAAGCGTATTATCAGGACAGAACATGGAGGCATTGAGTTGCTTGGCAACGGCCAGCAGTTTGTGGGATGTGGTACTCACCCAAGCGGCGCACGAATCGAATGGGAGGGGGGGCTACCCGCCGTCATCCCTGCCCTTACTTTGGATCAAATGGACAGCGTTTGGAATGCTCTTGAAAAGCAATTCGGCGTAGCCCCCACGGAAAACAAACCCAGCAACCGCCATCAGACGCGCCACGATGCGTTCAAATCCGATCCGGTTGCCAAAGCGCTCCACGACGCCGGAATGGTCTTGCGTACGGATAGCACAGGAAAAATGGACATTCAATGCCCCTGGGCAGATGAACACAGCACAGAAAGCAGCGTGTCCAGCACATCGTACTTTCCAGCACATACAGGAGGATACTCGAAGGGAGGATTCAAATGCATGCACGCGCATTGCGATGGGCGTAATATCTCTCATCTTCTGAATTACCTTGGGCTATCTGATGTGTATGGTTCCGATGATCTGACCGCGACAGACCATGACGATTGGCCAGATATCCAGGTGGGTGCCTATACCGACGATAGCCAGGAATCATTTCCTGTGGATGCTCTACCTCCCGTCTTGCGTGATATAGCCCAGGAGGTCGCCCGGTTCACCAAGACAGATGTGTCATCAGCGGCTGTCGTCGGCCTGTCCGTGGCGGCAACGGCTGTCGGGAAGAAAGCCACAGTCGAGGAGAGACAGGGTTTGCTACATCACTCCGCATTGTTCCTGGCTATTATAGCCGACAGTGGTGAGCGGAAGTCACCAGTGTTCAATAATATGACCCAGCCACTTGAGAAGTGGGCAGCAGGTCAGAAGGAGTACCATGACCAGGAAGTTGTCAAGGTCAAAGCAGAAAATGAACTCATTGATTCGAAGGTGGCGTCGCTGAAGCGCCAATCGCTCAAAGCCAGCGACGCAGAGCGTGAAACCATAATTGGGCAAATGACCGAGTTGTCGGGCAAGCGCAAGCAGAACCCAGCTTCTCCCAGGATATACTCGACGGATGTGACCGAGGAGAAGTTGTGCCAGAAGCTCCACGCCCATGGTGGAGCGTTTGCGGTGATGAGCGGAGAGGGCAGACAGGTGTTTGATTCCATCCTGGGCAAATATTCTGGCGGCAAGCGAACTGGAGACGGAATTTATTTGGCGGGGATTTCCGGCGACATGATCACCCGCGACCGAGTTGGTAACGAGACTACCGGACCGGAAGACCTGTACATTCCTGATCCTTGTCTGAACGTCTGCGTCATGGTTCAGCCGGATAAATTTCGTGAAGTTCTTAATCATCCCGCTCTGCGTGAATCTGGACTGCTCGCCCGTATCCTGCCGGTTCGTCCTGCCTCTTTGATTGGCTCCAGGTTTGAGGAAGCCGACGAGCAGGGGCTAAATGAGGTTATCATGGGGGATTACTGCAAGATGATCACGGAGTTCTTGAGCTTGAAACGCCCGAATGACTTGGAAAATGGCAAGCCCAAACCCCACCGTGCAAGGCTTGGAGCGGAGGCCGCAGAGGCGCGGCGACTATGGCACAACGTCCTGGAGCAAAAAATGGGTGATGGCCACGAGCTTGAAGGGTGCCGAGACATCGCCGCGAAAGCCGTTACTCAAGCGGTCAAACTCGCTTTGGTCCTGCATCTGCTTGAGAACCCCAAACTCCTATCGCTGGAGCAGTCAGAAATCTCACTGGCAACATGGCAAAACGCCCAAAGCCTTGGAGAATTTTTTCTGAAATCGGCTATCTCGTTCCGAGATACCGAGAGATCAGACGTCAAGCGTTTGATCAAGTGGCTACGACAAAACAAAAGCCCGACGATCACCGTCCGGGAGGTGATGCGTAAGGGGCCACGGCCACGACCACGCCTAACAAATGCGCAGGATGTTAACGATGTCTTGGAGGTGTTATGCGACGCATCAATAATCCGTCTGGGTTCAACCGGTAATGTGTGGGACGTGAACCCAAGGCTGTTTTGAGGGTGAATAGTCGCCATGTCGCCATGTCGCCAGGAGATAACAATGAAAATATATATTGCTATACCCTACCGGCGACACGGCGACATGGCGACAGCGCGAACATACAATTTTGTCACGGCACCTCATCCAAGTGAGTCTGGGTGCAGCGCACCTTGCCAAGGGCCTCTGCCAGCAATCGAAAGCCCCAGGCTCTGCCGGAGGATCGTTACTTTATAGTTTCTCCATTTAGAGTCAACACGACAATTCTTTGTTGCTTTGTATCAAAAATACATGATCCCGTATGCTTCTTTACAATTCCATCCTTATCTTTGGTTTCTATTTGTTTTGTTGACAATCCCCAAGAAAAAATGTGTTCATCTCCTCGTCCGTTTCGCCTGATATCTGGAATTTGTATGCTATTATATCCGACAATAGTTTCTGTCATCGCCTTTTTGCAAGCAATGAATTCATATGACGGGTCTACAGCAACCCATGAATTCCCAAGCAGAATTAAAACAACCACATATAATACCATAGCTGACCACCTTTTTAGCGATAAAATTGAACGAAATATTAAGCTTGGCGAACGCTATTTTTATTGATTGACCGCAAGTTGATACATTTTAATCTAATAATACCAATATGCAATCCCAACCAAAGATACTACGACGACTTTGAGATTTGAAGTTTATAAAAATCTCCTACGCCACCTTCTTGTTCTTGTAGATTCAATTTCGGTCAGAATTTCCTGAGTACGCTCCCATCCAGTTTTGTGACAAAGCAGGGCATCATGTTAAACACAAATCCTGCTGACCGGTTGTCAGGATAAAATCCACGCCAAGAACGGCTATTAATAAACAGAAAATATTTTTGATCACTATTTAATTGGTTTCCAATTGCGGGCTAATTCTTGAGCTTGATCTATCTGATGTCGAGACATTTTTTTGGATAGATCGTCGCGTTCTAATCCGGCCTTTTGAAAACCCTGAGACGCTGCCAGATTAAGCCAAAAATGGGCTTTAATATAGTCCTGAGGAATGCCTTCGCCATAACGGTACATTATCCCAAGAAAATATTGACCTCTAAAATCCCCCTGGTCCGCAGCCTTGCGAAACCATTTTATTGCCTCCTTGTAGTCCTGAGGAATGCCGTCGCCATTACGGTACATTATCCCAAGAAGAGACTGACCTCCAACATCCCCCTGGTCCGCCGCTTTACGGAACCATTTCATTGCCTCCTTGTAGTCCTGAGGAACGCCTTCGCCTTCGTAGTACATCGCTCCAAGAAAAAATTGACCTCTAAAATCCCCCTGGTCCGCCGCGTTGCGTAACCATTTTATTGCCTCCTTGTAGTCCTTAGGAATGCCTTCGCCATTATGGTACATTATCCCAAGAAGAGACTGACTCTTAATATCCCCCTGGTCCGCAGCCTTGCGAAACCATTTTATTGCCTCCTTGTAGTCCTGAGGAATGCCTTCGCCATTACGGTACATTATCCCAAGAAAATATTGACTTCCAACATCCCCCTGGTCCGCCGCTTTACGAAACCATTTCATTGCCTCCTTGTAGTCCTGAGGAACGCCTTCGCCATTATGGTACATTATCCCAAGAAGAGACTGACTCTTAATATCCCCCTGGTCCGCAGCCTTGCGAAACCATTTTATTGCCTCCTTGTAGTCCTGAGGAATGCCTTCGCCATTACGGTACATTATCCCAAGAAAATATTGACTTCCAACATCCCCCTGGTCCGCCGCTTTACGAAACCATTTCATTGCCTCCTTGTAGTCCTGAGGAATGCCGTCGCCATTACGGTACATTATCCCAAGAAAAGACTGACTCTTAATATCCCCCTGGTCCGCAGCCTTGCGAAACCATTTTATTGCCTCCTTGTAGTCCTGAGGAATGCCTTCGCCATTACGGTACATCATCCCAAGAAAATATTGACTTCCAACATCCCCCTGGTCCGCCGCTTTACGAAACCATTTCATTGCCTCCTTGTAGTCCTTAGGAATGCCTTCGCCATTATGGTACATTATCCCAAGAAGAGACTGACTCTTAATATC
>JADGAB010000151.1 GCA_015232245.1 Magnetococcales bacterium
CCATAATTATAGGAGTAGTCAATATATCCGTTATAATAAGGATTCTGATTGAAGACCTGATACATCCCGGCATCGGTCTGGATCTGCTCGATATTGGTGAATGCCAGCGTATTGCTTTGGCTGTCGGTCCAGGTATGCCAGCCATTGGCGTAGGAGGTGGAGGCGAATTGATCGATATCCAAAATCCCGGTGACTGTGACCTCCAGGGTATCGGTGCCATTGGAGCCATCGATCCGGTCATGAAAGCTGCCGGTATTGGAGAAAGGAATCTGGCCGCCGACGCCGACATTTTTCGACACATGAATCATGTCGTTGCCATCACCCGCCTGGATGAGGTCATTGCCGTCACCGCCGGCAATGGTATCGTTCCCCGCGCCGCCGATCAGGATGTCATTCCCGGCGGAACCCTGCAGATTCTGGGGTGTGGTGGTGGTACGGGTGAACATCAACGGACTGATATCCGCCAGAGTCACGTTGTGCAGATTCAACAGATAGTTGCCGCTTTCCGTCACCTGCACCAGGACATCGTTGCCGACCTGGGCAAGGGTCAGCAGCGAATAGTCCAGGTTGCCCTCCAGAGCGATCCGGTCATCCAGGGGTTGGAAATCCAGCGCCGTATCCGCCTGGTTGACCGCGCCGCCCCCGCTGGTGGCGCCGATCACGAAGGTGTCCTTGCCATTGCCGCCGATCAGGATGTCCGTTCCTCCCGGACCACCGTTCAAGGTATCGTTGCCATCATCCCCTTGCAGGGTATCGTTGCCCGTATTGCCGGTGAGGATGTCATCCCCGCCCAGACCACGCATGAACCAGGCATCGCTGGTTTCGGCGCTCAGATGGTCATTCAGGGTGGTACCGGTCAAAAGGGAACTGGTGACCACCAGCACATTCTGCACCGTGGTGGCGCTTCCTCCGTGCAGTTCGGTGGACTTGGCCGTCACCGTCAGGGTGAAATCCGCCGATCCGGCGGCAGGCACGGTCAACTGCAGACCGGTCAGATCCGCGCCGGTCAACAGCCAGCCGCCATCCGTCTGGACCACGCCATGATTCAACGTCACCCCGGCGGGAATGCCGGAAAGCAACAGACTCAAGGTTTCCGAACCGTCGGTATCGTTGAGGGTGGCGGCAATGTTCAAGGGGACGGCGGCGCCCTTCACCCCGGCCAACAGGTTGGGCACGGTCAGGGTGGGGGCATCGGCCACGGCATTGACCGTGACATCGATCTCCGCGGTTTTCAGACCTCCGCCGTTCAACATGGAGAGAATGGTGCCGGTAAGATGGAAATCCGCATCCGATCCGGGGGCCGGATAAAGGGTCAGATTGTTCAGGTTGGCGGGGGTGAAGGTCCACAGACCGTTGCCGCTGTTGGTTCCGGCGCTTAAACTCGCGCCCACGGGCACGCCGCTCAAGGTGATGGTGTCGCCGTTGACCGGGGTGAACCCCAGAGTGATGGGGATGCCCAGGGGGATGCTGGTATCTTCATTCACCGTGACCGCGCGACTCATGTAACCCAGATGAGTCACCATGGTGGCGGTGGAGGCGTTGGCACTCTCCTCGGCGGTGGCCGTGAAGGTGAGCATGAAATCGGTATTGGCGGCATCCGCCAGGGTCATGGTCAAACCGGACAACTGGGCCAGGGTCAACGACCACCCCCCGTCGCCCAGAGCAGTACCATGGTTCAGCACCGCGCCGACTGGCAGACCGGCCACGGTCACGGTGTCGTGAAGGGTCTCCGAGCCGTCCGCATCCGCCAGATGCAAAGAGACATTCAGGGGAACCTCGGTGACTGTGGCGCCCACCCCCCGGGTGGCCGCCAACAGGGGCGCATCCGCCACCGCGTCCACGGTGACGTGGATCACCCCGGTGGCCGAACCGGCGGAAGCACCGTTATAGAGGGACGTGGCGACCACATTCAGGGTCAGATCCGCGTCCGAATTGACCTCCGGAATCAGCTTCAGATTCGCCAGTTGGGCCTGGGTCAAGGTCCAGAAGCCGTTGCCCGTGGTGGTCCCGTCGGAAAGGGAGGCGTGCACCGGCACTCCGGAGACGGTGATCATCAGGTTGTTGGCCACGCTCCCTTCCGGCAGGGTGGCGATGATGTTCAAGGGAATCGCCTGATCCTCGCTGCCGGTCAGATCCCCGACCACCAGATCCGGCGTGACGTTGAGCACACCTTCGGCCACCGGCGCGGTCGCGGTGGAAAGCACGCTCTCCGACTTGCCATAGTTGTCCGTATAATGGGCCTCGACCGAGATCACCTTGCCCAGTTCGGCCTGGGTCAACAGCAGGGTGTTGGTGGCGTTGACGCCGGTGATGGAAGCGCCATCGGCAAACCATTGATAGCTGATGGTGCCGATACCGTCCGCATCCACCAGTGAATTGCCGGCGGTCAGCACCTGCCCGACGTGGGGCGCGATGGCGGCACTGCCATTCCCGTGCAGTTGAATGGAGTCGATCTCCTCCCAGGTCGTCTGGTCATGAGTGGTATCCACATACACCTTGACCCCTTTGACATCATAAGTTGTCATGGTCCAATCGGCGCGGAAATCCACAGGGGAGCCCGGCTGGCTGGGATCCACCCCGGTCCAGACCGTATGATACTGATCCAGGGTATCCAGAACATCGATCCGGGCGACAAAACCGTTCCCCAGGGTCTCCCGGACCGTCACGCCACTGGCATGCATCGGCGCGTTGAACAGCACCGTGACAAATTCCGTGGCCGCGTTGGAAGGAGACGGGGCCCAGGCGGTACTGATATCCCCGTAGGCAAACGTATTCGGCGCGCCCAGCACCTGGGTGGCCGCCCAGCTTGCCGTACCCCACTGGGAACTGAAAGCCAGCACCTCGGAGGCATACTGATCCGAAGACGCGGATCCCCCCAGAATCGTGACACTGCCGGTCGGAGCGTTGTTCACATTGGCCACGGAAGTGGTGGCGCTGCTGAACACCTCCTCCACCTTGTTGAGGCCATCGGTATAGACCGCCTCCACCTTGATGGTCTTGCCCACCATGGCCTGAGTCAAAACCAGGGACTCACCCGACTGACCCGCAAGAAAGGTGTTGTTGGCAAACCAGTTGTAGGAGACCAATCCCATGCCATCCACGTCATTCAAGGTATTGGTCGCGGTCAGGGTCTGACCTTCGGTGGGCGTGCCGCTGATCAACACGCTCCCGGTGGGGGCATGATTGCCGATCACCACCTCGGTGGAACTGCTGGAGAGGCTCTCCGGATTGCCATGACCATCGGTGTAGGTCGCCAGCACCGAGATCGCCTTGCCCACCTGGGCATCGGTCAGCACCAGGGTGTTGCCGGTGGTGCCGGTGATTTCCGTGCTGTCCGCCATCCAGTGATAGGTGACGCTCCCCTTGCCATCCGCGTCCGCGATGGTATCGATGACCGTCAGGGTTCTGCCGATGAACGGGATGCCGCTGATGGAGACCCCCCCTGTGGGGGCATGATTGTTGGTCACCGGATCGGTGGCGCTGCTGACCATATGCTCCGCGGTACCGCGATCATCGGTATAGGTCGCCTCGACGGTGATCGTCTTGCCCACCTGGGCGGAGGTCAACTGAAACGACGCAGCGTTGGCGCCGGTGATGGGCGTGCCACCGGCGCTCCACTGGTAGGCCAGACTCCCCTTGCCATCCGCGTCAACGATATTGTCGATGGCAAACAGGGTGTCGCCATAAACGGTACTGCCGCCGATGCCCAGGCTGCCGGTGGGGGCGTGGTTGCTCAGGGCGATGGTTTGGGTCAGACCGGTGGTCTGGGCCGAACCGATATGCTGCAGGTCCGTGGAGGTTCCGATATTGGCGGTCGTGGACTTGACCGCGGCCAGAACCCCGGGAGCAAACAGGCTGGCGGAAAAAAGATTGCCGATGGTGTTGCCATCCCCCAGATCGATGGGCTGGCTGGCATTGGAAATCGCCGTCACCAGGGAGTTCAGGGCGGCGTCCGGAGAGTTGGACGACAGGGCGATGGTGGCGATCTGGGCGATCACCTTCTGCACCGCCACGGCATTGGCATCCGTGGGGGTGGCCAGGGGATCGAAGGTGGAGAGATTGACATCCGCAGGCAGGCCCAGCAACTGTTTCACCTGGCTTTCCGCGTTGCTGGCGGTGCCGCCATGCTGTTCCTGGAATTTCTGCACCAGGGTTGTCAAAGGATTGACAACCGCAGATCCCCCTTCGGCCACCAGGGGCATGGTATTGGGCAGATGGGTGGTCTTGTCCACGCCGCCCATGGCGATGATGTCGCCGGAGAGGGTGGAAGAAAAACTGATATGACCGTTGGCGTCGGTGGTGCCGACGTATTCGGAGGCGTCGGCGACATGGTTGTCGTTGGTATCGATATAGATCTTCGCGCCGGCCAGATAGTCATCGGCCACCTTGAAGTCCCGGGCGATCTCCACCGGCTGGGCGATGACCGTGGTGACGCTTTCGGTCTTGCCGGCATTATCCACATAGGTCACAGCCACGGAAAGCTGTTTGCCGGTTTCGGTCTGGGTGACGGTCCAGGAGTCGGAGGTGGCGTTGGCAATGGCCGAGCCGTTGGCAAACCATTGATAGTGCAAGGCACCGATACCGTCGGCATCCGAGAGGGTCTGGGTACTGGCGGTCAGGGTCTGCCCCACCTTGACGGTTCCCGTGGAGGGGATCCCGACAATGGCGATCGAACCCGTGGGGTCATGATTGACGGTGCGGACCTCGGGAGCGGTGGTCACTTCCACGATATGCACGGTGGACGAACTGGTGGTCGTGCTCTCGGTGGAGACCTGCTTGGCGGTTTCGACCGTATTCTGAACAATCGATTTGATCTGCTCCTGCACCGTCTCGCCGCTGTTGCCACCGGTCTTGGCCAGGGCCTCCTTGAGGTCATCGGTGAGGGATTTGTCGGAAGTCTTGGCCAACTCCTCGACATGATCCACCGTCTTGGTGGTCACGGAAGGAACCACAAGCGGGACAACCGCCTTCTGCGTCTCGGTCTGGGTGGCGACTTGCTCCTTGCCCTCCCCGGTTTTGGTGGCGTCATGGGTCGTGTCCGTCCCCTCGCCCTTGGTCTCCTTGCCGTCCTTGGTCGCTTCGCCCTCTTTTTTCTCCCCGTCCTTCTTCTCGCCGTCCTTCTTCTCCCCTTCTCCTTCCTTCTTCTCCCCTTCCTTCTTGTCGCCGTCCTTCTTTTCGCCCTCACCTTCCTTCTTGTCGCCTTCCTTCTTGTCGCCTTCCTTCTTGTCGCCTTCCTTTTTCTCTCCTCCCCGCTTGTCCTCACCTTTGCCCGGAATCACCTGGGGCGGCGGCAGGGAACGGGTGGCCGAGCCGTACAGGTTCTGCACCTGGGAGGGCGACATGATGACCGGATGGGCCGGAGGCATCTTGAAACTGGAGACCGTGGTGGTCTGGTTGATCTGGTTGAGCACCTGGGTGCCGGCGCCGTTGGTGACGGAGATCTCGCCGACTTTGCCATCCGCGTCCTGCAGCAGGGTGATGGTGTTCTCCTGGCCTTCGGCCTGGGCCTTGCCGGCCACGGTGGTTCCCCGGATGCCGATCTCGGCCACCGGGGTCTTGAAGACCATCTTGTTGGGTCCGAGTTTGGCCACGGCGCCACTGGTGAAGGTGAACACCCCCTGCACCACGTTGGTGGAGGAGTTGCCGGTTCCGGCACCCGGATCGTACTGCATTTTTTCGATCACCAGGCGACCGTTGTCACCCAGGGCCACGGTGGACTTGTCGGCGTAGATCAGGCCCACGCTCCCCTTGGCGCCGGTCTGGATGATATCCCCTTCCAAAAGGGCCATGCCCTTGCTCATGGGAATCGAAGTCCCGGAACGGATCACCACCGCCTCGCCACTCACCGAATCCACGGTACCGATGCCGGTCTGCCCCTCGGACGGGGCCGCCTCGGCATAGAGACCCGGCAGCAGGGGGCCGGCCAGTCGCACCGCCAGATCCCCGGTGATCCGGGCTCCGGCCTGGGTGTAGAGATCCGGGGGAGTGGCCTGGGTGAAATACCCGGGAATCTGCACCACCTGGCCCGCATGGTCGCCGGTGCCCAGCAGCAGCAGGTCCGCGCCCTGTCTCGAAAAGTCGGCCCGCAACACCATGTCGCCGCCTGGAACGTTGATGCCCTCACCCGCATGGGCCGGATTGAGCACATGGGGACGAATTTCCAGGGGACGGAACGGGGTGAGTTCAATGCGCTTTGCCATACCAGGCTCCTTCTTATTTTCCCACCAGCATGAACGCTGACCAAATATATGGATAAGACCACTCCTGGGATTCCATCAACTCCAGTCGCGCTTCCCGCAACGCCTCATGGGGGGTTTTCCCCGCCAGCAGGCGTTTGTAAAGACCGGTCATCAGTGCCTGGGTGCCGGCATCGCTCACCTCCCACAGGGAGGCGATCACCGCTTCCGAACCCGCCTCCTGGAAGGAGCGCCGCAGGCCGTACACCCCTTCCCCTTCGTGAATTTCCCCGAGTCCGGTTTCGCAGGCGGAGAGAATCGTCAACCGGGTGCCGGTCAAATCGATGCCCAGCACCTCAAGCGCGGTCAAAACCCCATCATTCCGGGTATCGATCTCTCCCAAATACCCGGCATTCCCGTTGATACCTGCAAAAGCAAGACCAGATCGCAACAGGGGATTGTCCCCGGGAGGGGGGATGTTCATCTCGCCGCCGCGCTGCATTTTCAACAGACGTTTCTTCAGACTGTCGTCGGGTTTGAGAAAGAAGCCGTGGGTGGCGATATGCAGCACCTCCGGCGGCGTTTCGATGGACTGAACCACCTTCTCCTGGGCATCGAATTTCAAGAAGATCCGGTTCTCCTTTTGTTGCTCCTGGGATGGATTCAGGGCCTGGGCCTGTCCGATGATCAGTTTGCCCTCTTTTTCCGCTCCGGGCAGAGGATCGAAATGCAGACCGCGCATGCCGCTGGAAAAGGCCCGCATCCCCTCTTTCATCTCCGGGGAGCCCGCGGAGCGCTTGCCAACGATATCCTCGATCACCTGGCGGTCCACCACCTTGTCCGAGTCGTAATCCGGACCGGCCAGGATCAGCAATCCCCCCTTGGCCGCAGGAATTTCCGTGGGCAGCAGATCCCGGCTGGAGGTGAGCATGTGCAGATCCAGGCTTTTGGCCAGATAGACCCCATCCTCGTCGATCAGGGCGTTGAAGGGCAGGATGTTCAGCATGCCGTCCGGCACCACATAGACGGTTTTCACCTTGTCCAAAGCGGCCTTCAACGGCGCCCACACCACGTCGTAGCTCTCCTGGCCCGCCTTGGTCAGGTCGTCCGGCTCGACGTTCTCCTCCTGGATCACCGTGCGATAATTCACGATGACTTTCTGCATCTCATCCATGTCGGTGCGGAACGGGACCATGGTAAAGACCGGCTTCTCCTTGTCGCGACGCAACACCCCGGCCACCAGACGGTTTCTGCCCTGTTCGCCGTAGACCAGGAAATCCACCAGAGCGGTCCCCTCGGGGAGGTGCTCCACCAGTTTTTCCAGCGTGACCGGATCCACGGAACGCCGGAACCGTTTGCTCGCCCGGCCCAGATCGAGTTGCAGCTTGTCCACGGTATTTTCCAACTCGTGGATCACCTGCAGGTGATTGTCCTTGGTTTCCGGGGTGGGACCGGAGAGGGTGAGGGCCGCCAGTCGTTTGCGCGCCGCGGTGAGACGCCGGCCAATCAGTTCCAACTGGGGATTTTTGGCCATCTGCACCACCTGACGCATCTCGGCGGTGATCTTGAGGAGTAGACCTTTGCGTTTCAGGGCCACATCCAGCAGTTCCCGTCCCCCCGCTTCCGGGGGCTGACGGGTGACCAGGGAGAGATAGGTGTTCAACTCCTCCCGATGCAGACGCACGTACCCCTCCCGGGCATTGTCCCCGGTGGCCCACAGCATGCGGTTGAGAAACTCGGTACGGCGCAGGAATCCCTCCTTGCGCACGGCAAAGGCCTCCTGAAGCGCGACAGGCTCTTTTTTGGCCTCCAGGGTGTCGGCCAGGGTGTTGAGGGTTTCAAAAGTGTAAGGATGCTGGTTGCCCAACACCTGTTCAT
>JADGAB010000152.1 GCA_015232245.1 Magnetococcales bacterium
GGGGATAATCCCCCTGGACCCCTGTCAGTAAAATACCGCATACAAGAATGGGTGCGGTTTCATCCGCACCCATTTTTTGGAAACTCACTGTTCAACCCCCATCAGGGGTTCTGAAACCGGTTCAGACATCCTTCATGGTCAGCTTGACCCGACCCTGCCGGTCAACATCCAATACCTTGACCTTGACCACATCTCCTTCCTTGATGATATCCGACACCTTGGCCACCCGCTGACTGGAGAGCTGGGAGATGTGCACCAGACCATCCTTGTTGGGCAGGATGTTGACGAAAGCGCCGAAATCGGTGATGCGTACCACCTTGCCTTCGTAGACCGCATCCTTTTCCACATCCGAGACAATGCCGCGAATGATCCGCTCGGCGGCTTTGGCGCTCTCGCCGTTGGCCGAGGAGATGGAGATGGTGCCATCGTCGTTGATATCGATCTGACAGCCGGTCTCCTCGGTGATGCCACGGATCACCTTGCCGCCGGTGCCGATGACGTCGCGGATCTTGTCCGGATGGATCTTCATGGTGAAGATGCGGGGCGCGTGGGGAGAGAGTTCCAGACGGGGCTCGGTGAGGGTCTTCTGCATTTCCGAAAGGATGTGCAGACGTCCTTCCCGGGCCTGACGCAGCGCCACGGCCATGATCTCCCGGTTGATGCCGGTGATCTTGATGTCCATCTGCAGGGCGGTGATGCCCTGGGCATTGCCGGTGACCTTGAAGTCCATGTCGCCGAAATGATCCTCGTCCCCGAGGATGTCGGAGATGACGGCAAACCGCTCTCCTTCCTTGACCAGTCCCATGGCGATGCCCGCCACCATGGACTTGAGGGGCACGCCGGCATCCAGCATGGCCAGCACCGAACCGCACACCGTGGCCATGGAAGAGGAACCATTGGATTCGGTGATCTCGGAGGTGACTCGCAGGGTGTAAGGGAAGGCCTCCTGTTCGGGGAGCACCGCGGCCAAAGCCCGGGAGGCCAGTTTGCCATGACCGATCTCGCGCCGACCAGGGGCGCCGAGACGACCGGTTTCACCCACGCAGTAGGGAGGGAAGGTGTAGTTGAGATAAAACCGCTCCCGGTGCTCGCCGAGCAGTCCCTCGACGATCTGCTCATCCCGTTTGGAGCCCAAAGTCACCGTGGCCAAAGCCTGGGTCTCCCCCCGGGTGAACAATGCCGAACCGTGCACACGGGGCAAAACCCCCACCTCGGAGGCGATGGGACGGATCTGGGTCAGGGTGCGACCGTCGATGCGCAAGCCGCCGGAGAGAATCCTCTCCCGGATCACTTCCGATTCCAGATGCTTGCAGGCCATCTTCACTTCCATGGCGCGGCCCTTGTCGCCATCGCTCAGCGCCTCCGCCGCTTCCTGTTTCAGCTCGGCGGCGCGCTTCTGACGCTCCATCTTGTCGGCGATCTCATAGACCGCCCGCATCTTTTCCCGATAGCTGGTCTCCAGGGTGGCGGTCAGCGCCGTATCCTCCTGGACCGCAGGAGGTACGATGCGGGGTTTGCCACACTCGGCGGCCAGTTCCCGGATCGCGGCGATCACCGGCTGATATCCCTCGAAACCGAACATCACCGCGCCAAGCATCTCATCCTCGGTGAGGAAGTTGGCCTCCGACTCCACCATGGTGACCGCATCACCGGTACCGGCCACCACCAGATCAAGCTGGGTGTTGACCATCTGTTCGGTGGTGGGGTTGAGCACGTAGGCCCCATCCACAAACCCGACCCGGGCCCCGGCCATGGGGCCTTCGAAGGGCAGACCGGAGATGGCCAGCGCGGCGGACGCGCCCACCATGGCCGGAATGTCGGCGCTGTTCACCCCGTCAAAGGAGAGAACCGTGGCCACAACCTGGGTATCCAGTGTGTAGCCCTTGGGAAACAAAGGACGCAATGGCCGGTCGATCAGGCGGGAGGTCAGGGTCTCCCGGTCCGAAGCCCGGGTCTCACGCTTGATGAAGCCGCCGGGAATGCGCCCCGCGGCCCAGTATTTCTCCTGGTAGTGAACCCCCAGAGGCAGAAAATCCACTCCGGGACGGTTCTCCTTTTCGGAGGTGACTGCCACCAGGACCATGGTTTCTCCATAGGTGACCAGCACGGCGCCATCCGCCTGACGGGCAATGCGCCCGGTTTCCATGGTCAATGTTTCCGAACCAAAACGAACGCTCTTTTTATGAATGTCAAACATGTTATTTTGTTATCCATCGGTAGGGGGTGAATCCCGTCGGTGCGCAGGCCATTTCATTGATTGCGTGAAGGCCGTTCGCGGCGTCGGGTTGCCTGCACAAAAAGGCAACCCGCGCCGTGAGGATCTGCTCAGGCACAAGCTATTTGCGCAGATTCAGCCGTTTGATCAACGTCTGATAGCGGTCGGAGCTTTGCCCCTTCACATAGGTCAGCAGACGGCGGCGCAGTCCCACCATCTTCAACAGGCCCCGACGGGAGTGGTGATCCTTGATGTTGCCCCGCAGATGCTCGGTCAGATTGTTGATCCTTTCGGTCAACAGGGCGACCTGCACCTCCGGGGAACCGGTATCCCCTTCCTTGATGGCATACTCTTGGATGAGTTCCTGCTTGCGTTCCTGGGTAATCGACATCGGTCAGACTCCTTTGATTTTTAAGTTCAAGAATGGATCCAAAGGGCCGTTTGTCATGTCATGTTGAACAGTCGTTTTGGCGAGCATGGCCGACGGCCCGAGGCGTCAAGCCCCGTGCCGAGCACTCCGGTGGCGCCGAAGCGCCCTTCGGGTGACAGCAGGCGTACCGGTCCCGGTTCCACCCCGTCCGCCTCGATCCATGCCGCCTGGCCGCTCATGACGCGACTCCAGGCCTCCAACCGCAATCGCAGCGCCGGGATGTCGTCCAGCGCCCGATCCACGGGCAACAGCACTTCCTGCAACCTTCCCTCCTCGACTGTGCGGGTCAAGGTTTCCAGCGTCACGCACTCTGCCAGGGAAAAGCCCAGAGTCCGGGTACGCAACAATCGCTCCAGATAGGCCAGACACCCCAGATCCCGTCCCAGATCCCGGGCCAGTGCCCGCATGTAGGTCCCCTTGCCGCAACGGACATCAAGAGTGACCAGGCCTTCATGATACTCCACAAGTTCCACCTGATGAAAGACCACCCGTCGCGCCGGCATCTCCACGATCTCGCCGCGCCGCGCCAGGTCATAGGCGCGTTCCCCGTTGATGTGGATGGCGGAATAGATGGGTGGAATCTGATCCTGTTCCCCGTGATAGGCGGCAAGCGCCTTGAGCAGGGTCTCCCGGTCCGGAAAATCGTTGTTGCCGGGGGTCAATTGACCGGTGGGATCGCCGGTATCGGTTTCGGCTCCCAGGCGGACCCAGCAGCGATAGGCCTTGTCACCGTCCAACACCTGGGACAAGGTTTTGGTCGCCTCCCCCAAGGCGATGGGCAGCACCCCTTCGGAAAAGGGATCCAGTGTGCCACCATGTCCGGCCCGACCGGCCCGCAGGATCCGTTTCACCCGTTCCACCACCCGGGTGGAGGTATAACCGGCCTCTTTGTGGATGGCCAGCCAGCCATGGGGACCGGCGTTTCCTGAACGTTTCGTTCTGCTCATGCTGTTGTTACCGCGTTTACTCTGATGACAAGGGAATCCGGGGGCCGGTACGGTCTCCGAAAGAGGCATGCTGCCGCATTGAGGTTCAGGAAGTATGGGTTCCAAACGGTTGCGGATTCAGGGGGTTCCTCCCCCTGGCGGGGTCCAGGGGCGAAGCCCTTGGGAGTTGCATGCATGAAAATTCTGTTTTTTGTTGATCAAGAAGCCGCTTCGCCTGGTTCGGAGGTCGGAATGTGGATGCTTTTGAGCAGACGCTCCATTTGATCCGCCCGGTTGAAAGAGAGGTCCGGCGCGAACTTGAGTTCCGGGGCATGGCGCAGGCCCAGGGCGCGACCCACCCGGGCCCGGAGAAAGCCGGCGGCCCGGTTCAGGCCGGAGAGCACCTCTCCCATCTCCTGTCCCATGACCGTGAAATGGATCACCGCGTAATGCAGATCGCGACTCAACGTCACATCGGTGATGGAGATCATGCTCAAGGCCAGTCTGGGGTCATGGACCTCGCCCCGCTGCAGCATGGCGGCCAGCTCCTTGCGAATCTGCCCTCTGACCCGATCCACCCGCACACTCACGTCACGATCTCCACGCGATAATCCACCATGACTCCGGCTCCATCCCCATCGATGAAGCTGGCGACCTTTTGCAATCGGCTTTGCAGCGCCGCCACTTCATTGCCCACGGCGGCAAAGCCCAATCCCGCCCCATCCCAGCGATCCAGTTCATCCACCTCGGCGGCGGACACCTCGAAACGGTGTCGGATCCGTTCCAGAAGTCCCTTGACGATGCCGCGTTTCTCTTTCAAAGAGCGCACTCCCGGCAACTCCAGACGGACTTCCAGTACGGCAACGCGGATCGGCATGGCATCCTTGCAGGCGGCGTTGTTTCACTGTCAGGGGTCCAGGGGGATTATCCCCCTGGTGGGATCCAAGGGCAAAGCCCTTGGGACTTTGCTTTTGGCGCGCTTTTCAAAAGGGAATTGCCAAAGCAATTCCCGCGCGCGCCCAACAGGCCGGGAAGCGGCGCCTTTTCAGCCGTGCGTCCCGCACCGCCGCCAATTGAAGAATCGGAGCCAAAATTCAACATCCCGAAATGGGCGCGGTTTAAAACACCCACTTTCCAAATTGTTTTCATGTTTCAAAACCCTGGAGGAAGAATCCCCGGCCCCCCGCTTTTTTGACCTGTTTTCAACCACTCAGGAGTGAATGGTCGCCTTGACCTCTTCGCGGGAGAAGGCTTCCAGGTGATCGCCCACCCTCAGATCGGCGAACTTCTCCAGACTGATGCCGCACTCGGTGCCTTCACGGACCTCCCGCACATCGTCCTTGAAACGCTTCAGGGCATGAATGGTCCCCACATAGAGGATCACCTCATCGCGGATCAGACGGATGTGATTGGTTTTCTGGATGGTGCCATCCAGGATCATGCAGCCGGCCACCAGACCCACCTTGGAGATGCGGAACAGATCCCGAACCACGGCGCGACCTAGCGTGACCTCCTTGAGGATCGGAGAGAGCTTGCCCTCCATGGCGCTGGTGACATCATCCACCAGATCGTAGATCACGGAATAAAACCGCATGTCGGCCCGTTCCCGCTTGACCAGCTCCCTGGCCTTGGCGTCGGCGCGGACGTTGAAGCCCACCACCAAAGCGTGGGAGGCCACCGCCAGCATGACATCCGATTCGGTGATGCCGCCAACGGCGGTATGGATGATGTTGACGCGGATCTTTTCGTGGGTGATCTTGAGGAGGGCGTCGGACACGGCTTCCAGCGAGCCTTGCACATCCGCCTTGATCACCACCTTCACCTCGTCCATCTCTCCCTGCTTGATCTGATCGAACAGGTCATCCAGCTTGTTGTTGGCGACCTGCTTGGCCAGTTCCTGCTCCTTGTTCTTGCGCATGCGGAAGGCGGCGATCTCCTTGGCGCGGCGCTCGTCGGGCACGGTGATGAGATCATCACCGGCAGAGGGCACCCCCGAAAGACCGATCACCTCCACCGGCATGGCCGGGGGGGCTTCCAGGACAGGCACGCCCTTGTCGTTGAGCAGTCCGCGGATCTTGCCCCATTCGGCCCCCACCACGAAGATGTCTCCGACCCGCAACACCCCGTTGGCCACCAGACAGGTGGCCACCGCGCCGCGTCCCTTGTCGAGCTTGGCCTCGATGATGTAGCCCCGCGCCTTCTTGCCGAAGTTGGCCCGCAGATTGAGCATTTCCGCCTGCAACAGGATCATCTCCTTGAGGCTTTCGATGCCGATGCCCGCCTTGGCCGAGACCTGCAGATAGATCACATCGCCGCCCCAGGCTTCCGGAACCAGCCCCTGATCCGACAGCTGTTGCATCACCCGGTCCGGATTGGCGTTGGCCCGGTCGATCTTGTTGATGGCCACGATGATGGGCACCTTGGCCGCTTTGGCGTGGTTGAGGGCTTCCAGGGTCTGAGGCATCACCCCGTCGTCCGCCGCCACCACCAACACCACGATGTCCGTCACCTTGGCGCCACGGGCGCGCATGGCCGTGAAGGCCGCGTGACCCGGGGTATCCAGGAAGGTGATCAGCGAGCCATCCCCCATGGTGACCTGATAGGCCCCGATGTGCTGGGTGATGCCGCCGAACTCCCGGGCCGCCACGTCCGTCTTGCGGATGGCGTCCAGAAGAGAGGTCTTGCCATGATCCACGTGACCCATGATGGTCACCACCGGAGCGCGGATCGTCAGATCCTTGTCCAGATCGTTGCTGTCGGCCAGTTCGGCCTCGATGGCCGCACCTTCGGAAATGGTCTTCGGACGATGCCCCAGCTCCTCCACCACCAGCACGGCGGTATCCTGATCGAGCACCTGGTTGATGGTCACCATCATCCCCTGGGCCATGAGCCGCTTGATCACCTCCGAGGATTTGATGGCCATGCGGCTGGCCAACTCGCCCACGGTGATCACCTCGGGGATGATCACATCCCGCAACACCGGTTGCTGGGCCGGAGTGTCGAAACGACCCCCGCGACGGGCCGAAGGCTTCATCCCCAGCGTTGACTTGCGTGCCGGCAACTGCTTTTCCGGAGGCGCGGCTGTGACCGCAGTCTTCTTGCCTTTGCGCTTGGCCTTGCTTTTCAGGGTTTCCCGACCCGCAGCGTCAGTCCCGGGGGTCTCGGTGGTCGTGGTGGCGGCGGCTGCCGTGGTGGCGCGACGCTCGTCGATCTTGCGTTTCTGTTCCCGCAGCTCGGTGAGCTGGGTAAGACGCTTGGCTACCAGAATTTCGGTTTTCTTGCGGGCCAGATCCTCCCGTTGGGCGCGGGTCAGATTCTTGGCAGGCTCCTCCTTGACCACGGCCACTGCCGCGGCCTTGGGCTCCTCCACCGCCGCCGCAACAGGCGTTGCCGGAGGCTGGGGCGGCGCTGCCGCAGGCCGGGGAACGGTGGAACGCACCAGAGTCTCCCGTACACCAGAACGGGCCGCCGGAGTCCCGGAGACCTCCGCACGGACAGAAGAGGTGGTCGCCACAGGGGCGGTGGTGGGACGGGGCGCCTCGATGCGTACCTTGGCCGCCAACGCGGTCGCCAACTGGGATCGGTCCTCCGGAGCCTGGGACTTGTCCGCCGGTGGCTTGACCACCAGTCGGGGTTCGCTGCCCGCCTCGGCTGACTGACGGGTCTTTTCGGCCTCCAGACGCTCGGCTTCCAGACGCTGGGCCTCCAGACGCTCCGCCTCCCGACGTTGCGACTCGATCCGTTCCCGTTCCAGGCGTTCCGTCTCCTGCCGCTGGGCCTCGATGCGTCGCTGTTCCGCCTCGATCCGTTCCCGCTCCTGACGCTCCCGTTCCGCCTGCTCCCGGACCAGACGCTCCTGCTCCTGCCGCTCCTGGAACGATTGTCGTTCCGCCGGGGTCATGGGGGTCAGTATCTGCTGCTTGCGATCCTTGACCGGTTCCCCGCTCATGGGCGTCGCCGCAGCTCCCGGACGTGGCTTCTCCCGGGCCGTGGACGGTTCATCCCGTACCACTCCCATGGAGTCGGCCTCATCCCCCGTACCCTTGACGAAGGTCTTTTTCTTGCGCACCTCCACAACCACGCTCTTGCTGCGGCCATGGGAGAAATTCTGCTTGATGGAGCCTCCCTCCACCGTCTTGCGCAGCACGATGCTTCGCGGAGCCTTCAGCTTCAAACGCCCGCCGTCACCATCATCACCTTCGCCATCGTTCTCTTTCAAATCGCTCAACAGAAGCTTCTCCACCGGTTGCATACCTTCCGGTACGTTAGTTGGAGTGAATAACCCGACACTCAATCAAACACGTCCGCCTGCCTCTTCCCGCATGAAACTCCACCAGCGGGCGACATCGGCGCGAATCCGCGCTCCCATGCCCTGGTGGGTCACGGTCATCAACGCCACCGGTCGTCCCGACCACAGCGTCCCCAACCGTTCCTGACCCGGCACCAGCAAAACCTCCACACCCTCGATC
>JADGAB010000153.1 GCA_015232245.1 Magnetococcales bacterium
CCCTGGACCCCACCAGGGGGATAATCCCCCTGGACCCCTATATCATGTCATTGAATCAGCTGGTTCAAATTGAAAATCGGCAACAGAATGGCCACCACGATGGTCAACACCATGCCGCCCATCAAAAAGATCAACAAAGGCTCCAGCATGCCGGTCAACACGCCGGTCAAAGTCTCCACCTCCTGCTCCTGGGCCTCGGCGGCCCGGTCCAGCATGTTGGCCAGATTGCCGCTCGCCTCCCCGCTGGCAATCAGATGCACCACCATGGGAGAGAAAATGCGACTCTCCCCCAAAGCCAGATGCAACGCTCCCCCTTCCCGCACCCGCTCGGAGGCCCGCAACACCGCCTCCCGCATGGGCAGATTGGCCACCCCGCGACCGGAGATGCGCAACCCTTCCAGAATGGGCACGCCACTGCCGGTCAATATCCCCAACGTCCGGGCAAAACGGGCGGTATTGATCCCCCGCACCAGAGTGGCCACCACCGGCAAACGCAACAAAACCCCATGCCAGACCCGTTGCATCCCTGGCCGACGCATCAACACCCGCACCCCGATCACGAAACCCAACAGGACAACCAACAGCAACCCGCTGTGATTGCGCAAAAAATCCGACAGGAGAATCAATCCCCGTGTCAAAGGGGGGAGTTCCTGGCCAAAATCAGTAAACACTTTGGTAACTTCTGGAACAACATAAGTGACAAGAGCGCCGGCCACCAACAAAGAGAAAAAGACCACCACCCCTGGATAGATCAACGCCAATCCCACACCCGCTTTGAGCTTGCGGCTTTTTTCCAGATAATCCGCCAAACGTTCGAGCACCTGATCAAGTTGACCGGAACTCTCTCCGGCGGCCACGGTCTCCCGGTAGAGATCGGCGAACAGGGAGGGATAATCCCCCAGCGCCACGGCCAGGGAACGGCCTTCCAGCACCCGGGCCCGCACGGCCAGCAGAATGACGCGCAGTTTTTTGTGATCGGTCTGTTGCGAGACGGCGTTCAGGGCCTCTTCCACCGGCAGGGCGGCCTTGAGCAGCGTGGCCAGTTGACGGGTGGCCAAAGCCAGATCGGCGCCACCTATGCCACGTGTTGGGGAGAGCAGGGAGGTTTGGGCAGGATGATTGCGTTGATGAATTTCGACCATGCTCAAGGGGGTCAACCCCCTCTCCCGCAGGTGGTCGCGCACTTCGCGGGCCGATTCTCCCTCTTCCACCCCTTTTCTGGTGCGCCCCCGGACATCCAGGGCGGTGAATTCAAAGGTGCCCAATCATCACTCTCCACCCTGGGCCATGGACATCGGGAGCCGGACGAAAAAAAAGCTCCGGGGAACCGTTTCCCCGGAGCTTTTTGCCAGTGTCACTCCGCGATCACCGCCTGGGCTGCGGCCAGACGGGCCACCGGCACCCGGAAGGGGGAACAGGAGACATAATCCAGCCCCACCTTTTCGAAGAAACCGATGGAGGCCGGATCCCCGCCGTGCTCGCCGCACACGCCGATCTTCATGGATTTACGGACGCTCCGACCCTTTTTGACGCCCATTTCCACCAGCAATCCCACCCCGGTCTGATCCAGGGAGACAAAGGGATCTTTGGCGATGAGACCCTTTTCCAGATAAGCGGAGATGAAGGGGGTGGCGTCGTCCCGGGAGATTCCCAGGGTGGTCTGGGTCAGGTCGTTGGTGCCAAAGGAGAAGAACTCCGCATCTTCGGCCAGCACGTCGGCCACCAGGGCGGCCCGGGGCAGTTCGATCATGGTGCCGATCAGCAGTTCGATCTTGACGCCAAAGAGCTCCATCACCTGACGGCACACCTCCAGGCAACGGCTCTTGAGGAACTGCAGCTCCTGGGGCAGACCCACCAGGGGAATCATGATCTCCGGAATGATGGTGAATCCTTCATTCTTGACCAGTCCGCAGGCGGCTTCCATGATGGCGCGCACCTGCATTTCGTAGATTTCCGGGAAGGTGACGCCCAGACGGCATCCCCGGTGTCCCAGCATGGGATTGAACTCCTTGAGGGCGGAAACCCGTCCCTGAATCTCCTTGAGTTCCACCCCCATGGCCTGGGCCACATCGGTCTGTTCCTTGACCTCGTGGGGGAGGAATTCGTGCAGCGGCGGGTCCAGCAGACGGATGGTCACCGGACGCCCCTTCATGACCCGGAAGATCTCCTCGAAGTCGGAACGCTGCATGGGCATGAGTTTGTCCAGGGCGGCGCGACGACCGGCCTCGTCCTGGGCCAGGATCATCTCCCGCACCGCCAGGATGCGATTGTCCTTGAAGAACATGTGTTCGGTGCGGCACAGTCCGATCCCTTCGGCGCCGAAGCGGACCGCGTTTTCCGCGTCCGTGGGGGTGTCGGCGTTGGCGCGCACCTTCATGTGACGCACCACATCGGCCATTTTCATGAACTGATCGAAATCCCCGGTCAGTTGGGGTTCGATCATGGGAATGCGCCCCTGGAGCAGCTGGCCGGCATCGCCGTCGATGGTGATCCAGTCCCCTTTGCGCAGCACCACCCCCTTGACCGTGCAGGTCTGGGCTTTCATGTCGATGTCCAGCTCATGACAGCCGGAGACGCAGGGACGACCCATGCCCCGGGCCACCACGGCGGCGTGGGAGGTGGCCCCGCCCCGGGCGGTGACGATCCCCTGGGCCGCGTGCATGCCGTGGATGTCCTCCGGGCTGGTCTCTTCCCGGACTAAAATGACCTTGTGGCCTTCCGAGACCCATTGCACCGCGTCTTCGGGGGTGAAGACCACCTCGCCCACCGCGCCACCCGGGGAGGCGGCCACGCCGCTGGCCAGCACGGTCCGTTTGGCCTTGGGATCCAGGGTGGGATGGAGCAGTTGGTTGAGATCCTCGGGTTTGACCCGCATGATCGCCTCCCGGGGGGTGATGAGTCCCTCCTTCACCATGTCCAGGGCGATGCGCAGGGCGGACTGGACGGTCCGTTTGCCGTTGCGGGTCTGCAACAGCCACAGTTTGCCTTTCTGGATGGTGAACTCCAGGTCCTGCATGTCGCGGAAGTGACTTTCGAGTCTCCGGTAGAGCACCACCAGCTCCTGGTAGAGCTCGGGCATGACCTCTTCCATGGCCAGATGGGGGGAACGGGCGCGGTTTTTGCCGTCCATGGTGATCTCCTGGGGGGTGCGGATGCCGGCCACCACGTCCTCGCCCTGGGCGTTGATGAGAAATTCACCGAAGAAGCGGTTGTCCCCGGTGGCGGGGTCCCGGGTGAAGGCAACACCCGTGGCGCTGTCCGTGCCCATGTTGCCAAACACCATGGCCTGGACATTGACCGCCGTGCCCCAGTCGTCCGGGATGTGGTTCAGGCGGCGATAGGTGTTGGCCCGATCCGAGTTCCAGGAGTGGAACACCGCGCCGATGGCGCCCCAGAGCTGTTCCAGGGGATCTTCCGGAAAAGGTTTGCCGGTGGCCTCCAGGACAATGGCCTTGAACTTTTCGGCCAGGGAGTGCCAATCCTCGGCGGTCATCTCCACATCCTGCTGTTTGCCGAGCCGTTTTTTCTCGTGGGTCAGGGTCTCTTCGAACCGTTCGTGGGGCAGGTCGAGGACCACATTGGCATACATGTGGATGAAGCGACGGTAACAGTCGTAGACGAAGCGGGGATCCCCGGATTGATTCAAAAGCCCCTGCAGTGTTTCTTCGTTAAGCCCAAGATTCAAAACGGTATCCATCATTCCCGGCATGGATGCCCGCGCCCCGGAGCGGACCGACAGAAGCAGGGGATTGCGAGGATCGCCGAAGCGGTTGCCCATGGCCTTGCCCACCTTGGCCAGGGCTTTTTCCAGTTGCCGGGGCAGTTGTTCGGGGTAGGCCCCTTTATGCTTAAAAAAGTAAGTGCACACTTCGGTACTGATGGTGAATCCCGCCGGGACCGGAATGCCGATTCTGGACATTTCCGCCAGATTGGCGCCCTTGCCGCCCAGGATCTCCCTCATGCTGGCCTTGCCGTCTGCGGCACCGTTTCCGAAGAAATAAATCGGTTTTTTCACTGTTGTCAGGTCCCTTGCTGCGCGAGAGTGTACCCGTATTTTCCAAAGGCGGTCCATCCAGTTACCGCATCGCAATAATTCTACCCTCTATCCCTCAAAAACGCAACCGGTTTCACCATGCGCAATCCTCATTCCCGTTGCGGCAAAAGAATCTCGTAACTGGTTCCCTCTCCCGGACTACTGATGCAACGGATCGTCCCTCCCAGGGTTTGGGTCACCAGGTTGTAGACAATATGCAACCCCAGTCCCACCCCGCCCCGATGACGGGCCGTGGTAAAGAACGGCGTGAAGATCTGTTGCCGGTCCTTCTCCGCCATGCCCCGACCATTGTCCGAATAACGTAACAGAACATCCTCCCCCTGACGGATTGCCCGCAGATGAATTTCTCCGTGTTCATCTTCCCCGAAGGCGTGCATGTACGAATTGACGATCAGGTTGGTCACAATCCGGGCGATGGCCCCCGGGTAACTGTCCAGGAGCAACTCTTCCGGGCATTCGACCTGGATCCGGTGGCGTGGTCGGCCCGGCAGACCCTGCAGGCTGCGCAGGATGTGGCGGATGGTTTCATGCAACAAGAAGGTGCGCCGCTCCTCCTGGGAGCGATCCACAGCCACCTGCTTGAAGCTGCGCACCAGTTCCGCGGCCCGCAGCAGATTGCGCAGAATCAAACGGGACGACTCCCGCACATCCTCCAGAAAAGCCTGCATATCGGCCCGGGTGAGGGTGCCCTGTTCAAAGCGCTCCCCGCAGGCCTGACAGCGCCCTTCCAGAAAAGAGGCGGCGGTCACGCCGGTGCCCACCGGGGTATTGATCTCATGGGCCACCCCGGCCACCATGCTCCCCAGGGCCGCCATCCGTTCCGCCTCCACCAACTGCTCGTTGGTGCGCTTGATCATCACCAGGGAGCGCTGCAGGGAGGCGTTGGCCAACTGCAACTCCTCCCGCCGGATCAGATCCCTCTGCCGCGCCTCCAGAATCTCCGTGGTCATCCACTGGAACTGCTCCCGCATCATCAGCAACTGGTCCCCGGCGCGGATGGTCTGGGTTTTCAACTCCAGCCGGCTGACCGCGGTTTTCACCATGTCTTCGGTAAATCTCTGCACCTTCTTGATGATCAGGATGATCAACAGCAGAAAAATCACCGCCAGCACCGCGTATCCCACGATGAACTGCTTCTGGATGGTCTCGATGATCTCCTGGCTGACCGTCTCGATCTCTTCCAGCGGCACCAGGCTGACAAACCGCAGAGGAATGGTGATGGAGGCGCCGTAATCCAGAAGCTTGCCAAAGACCATGTAACGGCTTTCCAGGGTCTCCAGGGGCATGCCGGCGGCAATCCGCTCCGGCTTGCTGGAGGCCAGCACCCGGCGGGTCTCTCCGTGGATCAGGGCCACGAGGTTGCCGGTTTCGGTGGTGGTATGAAAAATGGAAAGAAAATCGTCATCCAGAGGGGCCACCCAGACCATGTAGGCCAAAGGAGGCTCCGGAGTCGCTCCGATCTGCACCGGCCCGATGGAGAGCAAATAGAGACGCTCCGGGGAGACGGCCAGAATGTGGGTGGATTCGGAAAACTGCACCTGCTCCGAGCCGAGCCGGGTCAACAGGGTTTCCGGAAGTTCCGCAAGGTTCCCGTCCCGATGCCAGATCTCCCGCACCCGTCGTTCCTGATCGAGCAGCACCATGTAGGGCGCGGCGATCAACCCCCGCAACACGGAGCGGGAAGGAAGCCACGGAGGAGGCTCCCGGGGCGACCAGAGACGCCGCGCCCGGGGATCCTGTTCCCAGGCCGGGATCCGGGACTCCACGTGCCGGGCCAGGGCGGTGCGCTGGGCGAACAGTTGGATGGACTGTTTCTGGGCGCGGATGTGGCCATCGAACAGCAGACGGTCCCGCTGGGCCTGGATCTCCAGATCCTGCAACAGACGCTCCCGGAAAACGGCGCTGATCTGACCGGTCTGCCACAGATCCACCAACACCAGGAACACCCCGCCCACCAGCGCCATGATCGCCCCGGCCTTCAGGGTCAGGGAGGTGCGACGCCACACGAAGGAGAGAAAATCCCGTTGTCCCGGGGAGAGTCCGACCATCTCACGGCTCTCCGATCAGTTCATCTCCCCGGAATTTCCACCCCGCCTTCCGCAGCTCCGAGGAAGGGACGACGTGATAAGACGGATCGATGCGTCCTGCATTGTCCATGAGATAGGCCACCAGCTTGTCCGCCTTGGGATTGGCGGTATGGTCCGAGGTCCAGGTGGATAGATTATACACGAAATAAAACGGATAGCGTCCGGCCAGCAGCGCCTTGCCATCGGTGGGGGCGTGACCGTCGATGGGAATGGCCTTGAGGGTCTCCTTGAATTTTGGGTGGTTGATGGTATGCCAGTTCTCCTCATACCCCAACGTGCCGGGACGGCGGGCGACGTTGGTCACCATGTCCAGCATGCTGCCCACTTCGTTGGAGCGGGGACCGAACAGATCCTCGTTGTCCAGGATCAGACGCCAGTGGCCCGGACGGGTTTTGCAATGGAAACGGATCACCGGCTGGATGGGCTGATCCTTGGGAAATTTTTCCGCCAGGGCGGGAATCTGGGACCAGAGGGTCAACCGGCCTCCGAAGATCTCCCGAACCTCATGGCTGGTCAATCCTTCCACCGGATCCGCCCCGTTGGCAAGGATTGCCAAAGGGGCGATGCCCACGGTGTGCCAGCGCAGCTCCGGCAGGCGGTCGGCCCGGGCCGCCGGACAGCAGGAGCCGCCGATATCCACCTCCTTGCGGTTGATCCCCTCGAAGGCCGGACCGCAGGTCCCTTCCCGCACCACCACGTTCATCTCATGGATCTGGGCAAACTCCTGGATCAGGGGCAGCAGTCCCGGATAGTTGTTCTGATCCAACAAAACCACCACCTCGCCATCCTTGTCCTGCTCCTTGTGGCGGATGGGTTGCCGGATCCACTCCTGCGGTTTGGAGGCCCCCTCGTCCGGATTGGAAAAAGGCTCCCCCCGCAAGGTCTGGGGCAGGATCCGCTCCCGCCAGCCTTCGGCCCGCAGGCCGGATGGCGACAGAAGCAACAGTGCCAAAACAAAAATCCATTTCTTTCCCATGGCGCCTCCCTGTCATGCCTGATTGCATGAATCTTGCAAATTCGTGATTTTTCAGGGTCTTCTCAAGAGATAATAATCCATGATGCCACCTCAAGGCAATTCTTTTTTGCCCTCGGACCAGACCAGCCGGAACCCGATGGTGGCGTGACGGTTCTCCGGGGTGCTCCAGCCCCGGTCCGCGGCGCGCAGGTGGGGGGCATGGTCATACCAGGAGCCGCCCCGGAGCAGCCGGAAACCGCTGGCGTCATCCTGGCACAAGGGATTTTTGTGGCCGGGTTTGAGCCAACGGTAGAACCCTTCGCAATACCAGTCCGCCACCCATTCGGAGACGTTGCCGTGCATGTCATGAACTCCCCAGGCATTGGGGGGAAAGCTTCCCGCCGGGGTGGTGCTCTGGCGGAAGAGGCCCTTTTCGTCCTGCCCCTGCCGGCCATTGAAATTGGCCTGAGTCCCGGCGTCCAGGGTGGCGCCGAAGGCGTACGGGGTCTGTCTGCCGGCCCGGGCGGCGTACTCCCACTCCGCCTCCGTGGGCAGGCGGAAACTCCCCTCCCCCAGGGTGTTGAGCTTGCGGATGAACCCCTGGACATCCTCCCAGCTCACCTGTTCCACCGGATGGTGTTCGCTCAAGGCGAAATGGGCCGGATTGCGCCCCGCCAACCGCAACCACTCCCCCTGAGTCACCTCGCGACGCTGCATCCAGAAGCCATCCAGGCAGACCTCGTGGAGGGGGCCTTCATCCTCATCCCGGCCCGATTCATCCGCCGGGCTGCCCATCTGGAAACATCCGGCGGGCAGTCGCACAAACCCCATGCCCGCCGCGACACGCTCTTCGGGCTCTCCTTCGGCCCGGGCCTGGAGCTGGATCAGGATCAGCAGCGCCGCCATCCCCCACCCCACCCC
>JADGAB010000154.1 GCA_015232245.1 Magnetococcales bacterium
AAAAGCAAGGTCAAAACCCTGGGGGAGGAATCCCCCAGACCCCCGCTTTTTTTCCAACCGTTTCAAACCAGAAAGCCGAGGAATCGAGACAAATTCACTCAAGCAAGGCCGGTCGTGTTGCGCTGCGCCATCTGACGGGCCGCCTGGGAGATGTCCACCATATAGGCCCGGGAACTGACGCGGGAGGCCTGAATGACGGCTTCCACCATGGGCCGGGAATCCAGCGTGTCGGCAACCCGTTCCCGGGCGTTCTGATAGAGCCGCAACGCATACTGTTGACCATATTCCAAGGTCAGACGTGTCATCGACGAAACAATCCCGCTGCTCATGTGCGTGACTCCCAGGAGAGGGCGGAAGAAAAACACTGCATCCCGATTTTCGCGCATCGGGGGTGAACTTGTCAATCATGACGCCAAAAGAGGCGCAGGCGTCATCCGGCAAGTTTCTCTTTCAACAGGGTGTTCACCACCCCCGGATTGGCCTTGCCCCGCATGGCCTTCATGATCTCCCCCACGAAAAACCCCATCAACTGTACCTTGCCAGCCCGATACTGCTCCACCTTGTCGGCGTGGAGCGCCAGCATCCGATCCACTTCGGTCTCGATGGCTCCCTGATCGGAAACCTGCAGCAATCCCTGTTCGCTGACGATCCGTTCGGGATCGCCGCCCTTGTCCCACATGTGCATGAAGACCGTCTTGGCGATCTTGCCGGAGATGACCCCTGCGTGGATCATGCGGGTGAGCTTGCCCAGCGCCTCGGCTGCCACCGGAGATTGAGCGATCTCGATGCCCTCCCGGTTGAGTCGGCCCAGAAGCTCCACCGTGACCCAGTTGGCCACGGCCTTGGGGTCAGCCGGACGGGCGGCGGTCACGGCCTGTTCGAAGAAGTCCGCCATCTCCCGATCCGCGGTGAGCACGCCGGCGTCGTAGTCGGTGAGACCGTACTCTTTTTGAAAACGCGGGAATTTTTCATCCGGCAACTCGGGCATGGCCGCGCGGATCGCCTCGATGCGGGCCGCGTCGATCACCACCCGGGGCAGATCCGGCTCCGGGAAATAGCGATAGTCGTGGGCCTCCTCCTTGCCCCGCATGGAACGGGTATGGTTCTGATTGGCATCCCACAGACGGGTCTCCTGGATCACCTTTTCACCGGCCTCGATGAGATCGATCTGCCGTTCCACCTCGTAGTCGATGGCGCGCATGACGTTGCGGATGGAGTTGAGATTCTTGATCTCGGCCCGGGTGCCCAGCCGGGTCTCCCCCAGAGGCCGTATGGAGACATTGGCGTCGCAGCGGAAGGAGCCCTCTTCCATGTTGCCGTCGCACACCCCGAGATGACGCACCAGGGCGCGGAGTTTTTTCAGAAAAGCGCCGGTCTCCGCTGCGGAGCGCAGATCCGGTTCGGTGACGATCTCCAGAAGCGGAGTGCCGGTGCGATTGAGGTCCACCCAGGAGGCCCCCTGGATCCCCTCGTGCAGGTTCTTGCCCGCATCCACCTCCATGTGGGCGCGGGTGATGCCGATCCGTTTGCGGGGCGCCCCTTCGGGTTCGATCATCATCTCTCCATGTTCGACGATGGGCAGTTCGAACTGGGAGATCTGATAGCCGGCGGGGAGATCCGGATAAAAATAGTTCTTGCGGGCAAACTCGTTGACCGTGCGGATCTGGCCGTTGAGGGCCAGACCGGTCATGATGGCCATGTCGAGGACCGCCCTGTTGAGCACCGGCAGCACGCCGGGAAAGGCGGCGCAGACCGGACAGATCTGGGTATTGGGGGCAGAGCCGAAACGGTTGGGGCAGCCGCAAAAAATTTTGGAGCGGGTGGCCAATTGGGTATGGATTTCCAGTCCGATGACGGTTTCGTAATGTGTGGCGGCGCTCATGGTTGCTCTCCCGGGGAGGCCAGGTGCCATTGGGTGGCCTGTTGATAGGCGTGTCCGGCGGTGAGGATGGCGGCTTCGTCCAGGGGCCGGCCAATGAGCTGAAAACCGATGGGCAGACCCCGGGCATCCAGACCGCAGGGCAGAGAGGCGGCGGGCAATCCGGCCAGATTGACGTTGATGGTGTAGATGTCCGACAGATACATGCTGACCGGATCCTGATTTTTCTCGCCGAGCCGGAAAGCGGTTTCCGGCGCGGTGGGGGTGAGGATCACCGCCAGATCGTGTTCCCGAAAGGCCCGGGCGAAATCCTCGGCGATGAGGCGGCGCACCCGCTGGGCCTTGCGGTAATAGGCGTCGTAGTAGCCGGAGGAGAGCACATAGGTGCCCAGCATGATGCGGCGTTTGACCTCGGCGCCGAACCCTTCGGCGCGGGTGCGGGCGTAGAGATCCTTGAGATCTTTCGGCTGGTCGCAGCGATGGCCGAAGCGGATGCCGTCGTAGCGGGCCAGATTGGAGGAGGCCTCCGCCGGGGCGATGATGTAGTAGGTGGGAATGGCATGCCGGGTCATGGGCAGGGAGATGGGGCACAGATCGGCGCCGAGTTCCCGGTAGACCCGGGTCACCTGTTCGATGGCGGCGCGCACCTCGGGATGGAGCCCCTCCCCGAAATACTCTTCCGGCACGCCGATGCGCAACCCCCGGACCGATCTTTCCAAAGCGGCCCCATAGTCCGGAACCGGGGTGTCGATGGCGGTGGAGTCCATGGGATCGTGTCCGGCCATTTCCTGCAACAGCATGGCCGCGTCGCGGATATCCCGGGTCATGGGTCCGGCCTGATCCAGGGAGGAGGCGAAGGCCACCATGCCGAAGCGGGAGACCCGGCCATAGGTGGGTTTGAGGCCGGTGATGCCGGTCATGGCCGCGGGCTGACGGATGGAGCCGCCGGTATCGGTACCGATGGACGCGACACACAATCCGGCGGCCACGGCTGCGGCGGAACCTCCGGAAGAGCCTCCCGGGGTGCGTGTCCGGTCCCAGGGATTGGCCACCGGACCAAAAAACGAGGTCTCGTTGGAGGAGCCCATGGCAAACTCGTCCATGTTGGTCTTGCCCAGGACCACGGCCCCAGCCGCCCGCAACCGGGCGGTGACGGTGGATTCGTAGGGGGGCAGAAACCCCTCCAGCATGCGGGAGCCGCAGGTGGTGCGCAGGCCTTTGGTGCAAAAGAGATCCTTGATGGCCAAAGGAATGCCGGTCAAGGGGTTGGCCTCTCCCCGGGCGCGGCGCTGATCGGCCTGTTCAGCCGCCGCAAGGGCCCCTGGGGCATCCACGGTGATGAAGGCGTTCAGGGAGGGGTCCAGGCGCTCGATGCGCTCCAGGCAGGCACGGGTCAGCTCCACACTGGAGAGCTCCCCCGTGGCCAGGGCTCGGGCGGCCTGGGCCAGGGTCGGGATGGCGGCGTCCACGTTCTGGGTATCCTTGGCTGATGGCTGGAAAAACTATTCGATGATCTTGGGTACGCGGAAGCACCCTTCCGCCTGGTCCGGGGCATTGGAGAGCATGAGATCCCGCTGATCCGTATTGACCACCCGGTCTTCCCGTTGAGGTATGGTCATCTCCACGGCATGGGACATGGGGTCGATCCCTTCGGTGGGGATGGCCCGCAACTGTTCCATCAACTCCAGAATGCGGGAGAGCTGTCCCGTGTAGACCGGAATCTCTTCCGGGGGAATCTCCAGGCGGGCCAGAGTGGCCACGTGACGGATGGTCTGTTCGGTGATGGACATGGCAGGCTTTTGTTTTCAATGGGTTGGAAATCCCCATTCTAGCACGGGGCAAAAAGGGTGGCAATGGCGGGCGTCACTCCCCCCAGGGCAATCGTCGCGGTGGGGTCCAGGGGCGAAGCCCTTGGGACTTTAAGTCTTTGGCGCGCGTTTCAAAAGGGAATTGCTAAAGCAATTCCCTTGCGCGCCCAGCAGGTCGCCGCAAAGCGGTACCTTTGGGTGATGGATACGCAAAGCTTTCCAAAAGTCAACATCCCGAAATGGGCGCGGTTTGACGTCCGGTTTTGCAGGGCAAAGCGACTCCTTTCCCACTCCCCCCGGTCGGAGGCGACCGGAGGGAGGTTTGCGGGTTTCAGGGGGAGGTGCGCCGGGTTTTGTTTCGGAAGGGACGGGCGGCGGGTTTGGCGTCGGTCCGTGGGGCAGGCCGGGAAGGGGCCGGAGCGGCATGGGGATCGCTGCGGGCCTCGGACCGGTTCTGGGATTGCCGGGGTCTGGCCGCTGTGTTGCGGAACTCCCGGGGCGGACGGGAGGCGGCGGCGCGGGGGTTGGAACGGCCCGGCATGGCCGGCTGATGGCTGCTCTCCCGGATCTCGGCCACGGCTTGGGCATGATGGGGATGATCGGTATCCACCGGAATCGGAATCCGGATGGTCTTTTCGATGGCCCGCAGCAATCCCACTTCAGTGATATCGCACAAAGAGACCGCGATTCCTTCCCGACCGGCCCGGGCCGTGCGTCCGATACGATGGACATAACTTTCCGGTTCGTTGGGCAGATCGAAATTGATCACATGGCTGATGTCGCTGACATCGATCCCCCGGGCCGCGATGTCCGTGGCCACCAGAACCCGGGCATCCCCGGAACGGAATCGACCCAAAGCCCGTTCCCGGGCGCCCTGGGACTTGCCGCCGTGAATGGCCTCCGCCTCGATGGAGCGCTTGTTCAGATCGACCACCACCTTGTCCGCTCCGTGCTTGGTGCGGGTGAACACCAATGCCCGGGTCAGATCCTCCTGGCTCAACAGATTGGCCAGAACCGCCCGTTTGTCCCCTTTTTCCACAAACAGCACCTTCTGTTCCACCCGTTCCACGGTGGTGGCCGGGGGGGTGGCCTCGATGCGCAACGGGTCGCTCAACAGCCCCTGGGCCAGATGGGCGATTTCGTCGGGCATGGTGGCGGAAAAAAGCAGGGTCTGCCGCTCCACCGGAAGATGACTGATCACCCGGCGAATGTCATTGATGAAACCCATGTCCAACATCCGGTCCGCTTCGTCCAGAACAAAAATCTCCAGACGGTCCAGCTTTACATGTCCCTGATTCATCAGATCCAGCAGCCGTCCGGGTGTGGCGGTGAGAATGTCCACGCCGGGCCCCATGTTCCGGACCTGGGTGAACTGTCCCACGCCGCCATAGATCACCGCCCGGGTCATTTTCAGGCGTCGTCCGTAGGTGGCGAAGCTGGTGTCGATTTGGGCCGCCAGTTCCCGGGTCGGAGTGAGAATCAGGGCGCGGGTCTGTTTGGGGCCCGCCTTGACCCGGCGTCGCGCCAGACGATCCAGAATCGGCAGCGCGAAAGCCGCAGTCTTGCCGGTTCCGGTCTGGGCGATGCCGAGCAGATCCCGGCCAAGCCGTAATGGGGGAATGGCCTGGGTCTGAATGGGGGTGGGGTCCGAATATCCGGCTTCCTGTATGGCAGTCAGAATGGGGGGAAGAAGATCAAACGCTGAAAAACCGCTCACGCTGTTGTTTTACCTCGATGTGTTGTGACCATAAGGGCTGTTGGCCCGGATGAGGTCCAGAGGGAAGATGCCTCTGAATCCAAATCGCATCCATTTCGGAATGCGTTGTTTTGCTGATAGGGGTCCAGGGGCAAAACCCCTGGGAGTTTCAAACATGAAAATCAACTCCAAAATCAAATCATTGGAAGTTTTCATGCTTGAAAGTCAAAACCCTGGGGGAGGAATCCCCCAGACCCCCGCTTTTTTTCAATCGTTTGGCGTCTCGCAATGGGTGTGGTTTGAATCGGGCATGCCGGGGAGAGCGAGGAGTCAAAAGATGCTGCCACTAAAGATTATCCGTTTTCCGACACGGCCAGCAGCCGGTCCGCCCCCAGGGCGATCAGTTGCCGGGCCAGGGCGCGGCCCAGCTCTTCCGGATCGTCCGGCGCGCCTTGCAGCTCCCGGGTGATCAACTCCCGGCCATCCAGGGAGCCCACCCGACCGGTCATCACCAGAGATCCGGCCTCCAGACGGGCGTAACCGGCAATGGGAACCTGACAACCTCCTTCGAGTTCATGCAGAAAGGCCCGTTCCGCGCTGACGGCCAGACGGGTTTGTGGATGATTGAGAGGTGCGAGCAACTCCTGGATGCGGAGGTCGTCCAGACGGGTTTCGATCCCCACCGCACCTTGCCCATTGGCTGGTATGACCCGATCCCAGGCAAAATGTTCCACGACTCGTTCCGTCAGTCCCAATCGTTTGACCCCGGCGGCGGCCAGGACAATGGCGTCGAACTGTCCGGATTCCAGTTTGGCGATGCGGGTGTTGACATTGCCCCTCAACGATTCAATGCGCAGATCTGGTCGCAGATGGAGCAGCTGGCATTGGCGTCGCAGGGAGGAGGAGCCCACCCGGGCCCCTTCGGGCAGCGTTGCCAGTCCGCTGAAATGGACCGAAAGCAGCACATCCCGGGGATCTTCCCGTTCCAGGATGACGGCGATTCCCAGACCCGGGGGAAATTCCGCCGGGACATCCTTCATGGAGTGGACCGCCAGATCCACCCGCTGATCCAGCAGGGCCTCTTCCAGCTCCTTGACGAACAGACCCTTGCCCCCTACCTTGGCCAGGGGCACATCCAGGATCACGTCTCCCCGGGTTTTGATGATGACCAGTTCGGCGCGCAGACCGGGATGGGCGGTTTCCAGGAGGTTTTGGACCCAGCGGGCCTGCCAGAGCGCCAGGGCCGAACCCCGGGTGCCGATTTTGATGGATCTGTTCATGTGCCCACTCAGAAGGTTGCAAGCCCGATGGTGAAAGGGTGAAAAAGGGAGTATCCTTGTTAACCATGGCACGAAATCTTCTGCGGGACAAGGTACATGCGGGTATTGGGCATCGAAAGCAGTTGTGACGAGACCGCGTGCGCGGTGGTGGAGCTGACGGACGGAGAGCCTGCCGGCTCTTGCCGGATGCTTTCCAACGTGGTGCATGGGCAGGTGGAGGTGCATGCCCGTTATGGGGGGGTGGTGCCGGAGTTGGCCAGCCGGGCGCATATCCGCAACATTCATCCGGTGATGACCGAGGCCTTGCGGAATGCCGGAGTGACCCCGGAGCGGATCGACTGCGTGGCCGTGACCGCCGGACCGGGCCTGATCGGCGGACTGCTGACCGGCATGGCGGCGGCCAAGGGATTCGCCCTGGCCATGGGGCTTCCCCTGGTGGGGGTGCATCACATGGAAGGACATCTGATGAGTCCGTTTCTGGATCCCGGGGCCGAAGGGATGGATTTTCCTTTTGTGGCTCTGCTGGTCTCCGGAGGACATACCCTGCTGTTGCACGCTCGGGGGTTTGGCGATTATCGAATATTGGGGCGCACCCGGGATGACGCGGTGGGGGAGGCCTTCGACAAGGGGGCCAGGCTGCTGGGTCTGGGTTATCCGGGTGGACCGGCCATCGCCGCTCTGGCTCAGGGTGGCGACCGGCGCGGGATCCATTTTCCCCGGGCCATGCCGGGTCGGGAGCAGTTGGATTGCTCCTTTTCCGGGTTGAAGACTGCGTTGCGGACCTTTCTGGGTCAGCATGCGGACCGGCATGGGGATCCGGCATGGCGTCGGGATGTGGCCGCCTCCTATCAGGAGGCGATTGTGGAGGTGTTGGCGGTCAAATCGTTGGCCGCCTGTCGTCTCACCGGGGAAAGGCGGCTGGTGGTGGCCGGTGGAGTGGGGGCCAATCAGCGGTTGCGGGAGATGCTGCTGGAACGGGCCGAGGCCCAGGGGATCCGGGTCTGGTTTCCCCCCTTGTCGTTGTGTACGGACAACGGGGCCATGATCGCCCTGGCGGGTCTGCGTCGTTTGCGCATGGGTCAGCGTGCGGACTGGGATCTGAATGTCCGTGCCCGCTGGTCGGTGGAACAGATCGGTTGAAATGTTGTGTCTGGATGATTTTTGAATGTGTGCGGGTCCAGGGGCTGACGTCTTTTGGACTTTAAACCGCAACCATTTCGGGATGTGTTGTTTTACTGACAGGGGTCCAGGGGGATTATCCCCCTGGTGGGATCCAAGGGCAAAGCCCTTGGGACTTTGCTTTTGGCGCGCTTTTC
>JADGAB010000155.1 GCA_015232245.1 Magnetococcales bacterium
GCAATGCATGACGCACGGCTGGAAAGGCGCCGCTTCGCGGCTTTGCTGGGCGCGCGCGGGAATTGCTTCGCAATTCCCTTTGAAAAGCGCGCCAAAGGCAAAGTCCCAAGGGCTTTGCCCTTGGATCCCACCAGGGGGATAATCCCCCTGGACCCCTGTCAAGTGAAACTACGCATCCCAAAATGGTTGCGGTTAAGCAACTAAAGAGACATGCCATGGCCTTTCTCAACAGACTATTGATCTGGCAAAAATTTGCCCTTGGCTTCGCGGCAATCGCCAGCTTTTTTTTCACGATCGTTTTCGTCTATCATTTCAGCGTGACACAAATCGGTGAAAATTACGAACGACTGATCGACAAGGATTTTACCCGTTACACCCTCGGATTCCAACTCTCCCACACTCTCGCCCAATTGCGAGATATCGAATACAACTTTCGCATTGCTCCCAACGACATTCTGGCCGAAGATCACCAGAAATATTTTCAGGATTTTCTGGAAAAACTCAAAAAGCTCACCGAACTGGAACAAAGCATCAACCCGGACGACGAACTGAAGGCCCCAAAAGGCATCCTGAAACACATCCATGACTATCGAAACGCCTTCATCGCCACCAGCAACGCCTGGAAAGCCAATACCAGGGACGCCAACTCCGGAACCTATCTGGAACGGATGGAGGATGCGAACCAGGCCATCGAATTTCTGGTGGAATACCATTTCAACCAGGTCAAGAAGGACATGAAGAACGCCTCGCAGGAGACCCGGAATTTTGGTCAGCACCGCACCCAGTTGGCCTTCAGCCTGGCGGTCACCATGATCATCCTCATGATCGTCCTCGCGGTCATGATGATCAACAATCTGGTTCATCCGATCTCCAAAGTCACCAAGGCCATGCTGCTGGTCGCGGATGGCCAGATGGAGTCACAGGTTCCGGTCATTGGCAAGGACGAACTGGGACAGATGGCGTCCATCTTCAACCAGATGGCCCTGCAACTCAAAACCGCCCACCACGGTCTGCAAAACGAGCAGGAAAAGCTGATGACGATCCTGCTCAGCGCCCGGGAAGGTATCGTGGGCACCAACCGCGAGGGGGAAGTGGTGCTGGTCAATCCCGCGGCCATACGACTGCTGGGCAAAAACGAGACCGAGATTATCTCGGGAGGCTTTTTGAACATCCTGGACGACCCCGACTATGTGCAACAGTTCCTGGCCCGTTCGGGATACGACATGCCGGAGACCGTGGTCTACAACAAGCGCGTGTTCAACTTCTTCGCCGCATCCATCCGGGACAAGGAGGGAGAGATCATCGGTTCCGCCGCCCTGATCCGGGATATCACCGAAGAAAAGAAACTGGAACGGCAGTTGCGGGATCTCTCCAACACCGACGGCTTGACGAAATTGATCAACCGGCGGCATTTCGACGAGCTGCTGCAGGCCGAGTTCCAGCGCGGCAAACGCTACGGAGTCTCCTTCGGTCTGCTGGTCTTCGATGTGGACCACTTCAAGAAGTTCAACGACACCTATGGCCACGATCAGGGTGACCGGGTGCTGCAGGCCATCGCGAACACCATGAAGGGCTCATTCCGGGACATCGACTATTGCTGCCGCTATGGCGGCGAAGAGTTCTGCGTCATCGCCCCCAGCACCGCTCTTCCAGGGCTTCTCTTCGCTGCGGAACGGTTCCGGCGCAGGGTGGAGGAGATGGAGGTGGACGGACTCAAGGTGACCATCAGCATCGGCGCGGTGGTCTACCCTGACATCCTTCCACTGGCCCAGGGACCGACGGAGGTTTTCAAGGCCGCCGATGGCGCGCTTTATCAGGCCAAACGGGGCGGACGCAACCAGACCTGCAACGTACAGGCGCTCTCCCCTGAACAGACGGCATCATCTTGAACCGGCGGCTATCGAAACCATGTTCCTGAACCGATTTCAAATCAGTCATCGCATCACCGTCGGGGTAACGGTTCCTTTGGTTATGCTGCTGGTGGTCGGCATCTGGAGTTGGAGCGCCAGCCACGGGGTGTTCAGCGAGATCAGCGACATCCGGCATGAGCGGCTCGACCGGGTGTTGCTGGCGCAGCGGCTCGGGAAGGGACTGCTGAAGATCCAGTACTATCTGACCGAGGTCTCCATCAACCAGGAGGAGAAGGGGGGAGTTGATCCCTTCATCGGGGCGGAAGAACATTACAAGGCCATCCTGGAGGATTTGAACAAATACAAAGCCGCCTACAAACATACCGAAAACGAGAAGAACCTGCAGGCTATCGACGAAATTCTTGAGAAAATTGACAATTTTTACAAAACCGGCAGGAAGATGACCGAAGCCTTCCTGAAGAACAAACGGGAAGAGGGGTTTCGCCTGAAACAGCTCTTTGATGAAGAGGCGGAATTCATCGATTATTATCTGGTGCCGCTCATGAGTTTCGAGGAAGTCGCGGTGCTGGAGGCCATGGAAGGGCTGGAAAACAGCATGTCCAACCTCAAGCGCGGGCTGGTGCTGGTGATGCTGGTGGCTTTGAGCTGTTCCGCCCTGGTGGGATGGCTGATTGTCCGTTCGCTGGTTCATCCGCTGTCGGTGATCGCCCGCGCCATGCACACCGTGGCCGAAGGGGATCTGACCCATCGGGTGCCGGTGATCGGTCGGGATGAATTAAGCGAAATCGCCATGAAATTCAATTCCATGACCATAAGCCTGGCCCGAAATGCCGGCGTGACCATGCTGCAATCAGGCAACATCAACACCATCATCCACGAGCAGGTGCGCCTCAACGAGAGCCTCAACAGGCTCTCCCTGGACAACATGCAGCTGGCCCGGCAGGTGGTCGGCGAAAACGACATGCTCGACTCCCAGGTGCATCAATTGCAGAGCAGCATCGTCCAGGCCAATGACAACATCACCCGGATTTCCGAAAGCATCGAAGGGCTGTTGAAACACAATATCCAACCCATTGCCGACAACGCCCTTTCCGCCTCGCAGAACGTCGATGCCATAGCCTCCGCCTCCGGGGTGATGAACACCAATATCAACGAGGTGTACACCAATCTGCAACTGGTGGAAGGCTCGGTGCAGAACGTGGGCACCGAGGTGGGTGAACTTTCCAAGGCCATCCAGGAGGTGCGGGATCAGTGTCTGGACGCCGCCGCCCGCTCCAACTCCACCACGTTGCAGACCAAGAAGACCATTGAGGTGATGCACAGCCTGACGGAGGAGGTGAGCGCCATCGCCGATATCGTCGAGATGATCAATCACATCGCCGATCAGACCAAGATGCTGGCCTTGAACGCCTCCATCGAGGCCGCCGGGGCGGGAGATGCCGGCAAGGGGTTCGCGGTGGTGGCCACCGAGGTCAAGGAGTTGGCCCTGCAAACCGCCAAGGCCACCCTGAAGATCGTCGATCTGGCCGATGGCATCCGCTCCAGCGTGGGCGAAGTCACCGATGCCACCAACCATCTGGATGTCATGATCGCCGGAATCGCCCGGATCAACGATCTGATCCAGATCAACATGGACGAGCAGTCCCGCTCCATCGACAACATCCAGCGCAACATGAGCCGGGTGGAGCATGCCACGGCGGATGTCAAACTGAACGCCGAGAGGCTGCTGAACGCCTCCAGCGACGTTTCCCGCGCCTCGGACAACGCCGCTCAACTCACCCGCAACATCGCCAACGATGCCCAGGAGATCGCCTCCGCAGTGGGTTATGTGGCCGCCAACAGTCGTGAGGCCTCCAACCAGGCCGATTCGGTGCGCAACTTCGCCAGCGAGATCTACAGCGCTTCCATCCATGTACAGAAAAACATGCTGATCTCCATGGATCTGACCAATCAGGTGCGCGGATCCATTGAGTATTCCGATCTGCTGACCCGCTATGGGCAGAAGGTGGGGGATATCCTGGAGGAGGCGGGACGTTCGTTGCGCACCGGACAGACACCGTTGCACAGCCAGGAGTTCAAGAGCAACCATCTGCGCCTGGTGGAACTGGCCCGTCTGGCGCGCTACGGCAAGGGTGCGGAATCCGGGGAGTCGCCTGAGGCATGTCCGGCTCGTGAGACGCCACTGCTGGCCCAACCGGCAGTCGCCGAACTGGATCGGCGTTTTCATGCCCAACTGGCCGCCAGCCTGGCGGCGGTGCGTCGCCCGAACGAAAGCGGCGCCATGGGGCAGGCCCAGGCGGACATCGACCCTCTGCCGGCGATGGAAACCACCCTGTTCGCCTTGTTCGAGACGGTGGACGAGGCTGACGCTGCGTCATGAAACGTCTGCCCTGGTGCGATGCCGATCAACTGGGGAGCGCAACGCTTCCTCTGCAGGCCCTGATGGACCATCTGCTGCGCGATGGCCGACGTCAGGAGGATCCCGACGTACGCGAAGCCTTCACTCTGCTGGAAACCACCATCCGGGAGATCCTGAACGCCCAGATCGACGAACGGAAACGGGTGCTCGACACCCTGGGAGGGATCATCTCCCTGGCTCTGCGCGACATCTCCCTGGAAGAGAAGCTGCAAAAAGCCCTGGAGGGACTGCTGGCCATACCCAGCGTTCACGGTCTCGACCAGGGCGCCATCTTTCTGGTGGACGAACCGGGCCGCATGTTGCGACTGGTGGCCCATTGCAACCTCCCGGACGATCAGGCCGATCTCTGCCAGGGGGTTCCCTTCGGCGTCTGCCTGTGTGGCCGGGCCATGGAGCACGAGGGGCGTTTCTTCTTCAAATCCACGGTCGATGCCGATCATGAACGTCACATCGACAGCATGCACCCCCATGGCCACACCCTGTTTCATGTCCGGGATCTGCAAACCGGTCGCCCCCTGCTGCTGGTCAATCTCTATGTCCAGCACCAGTGCCGGGAAGATCCCCGCACCCATTTTCTCATCGACGCCATGGCCATGGCCCTGTCGGTGCTCCATACCCTGCACACCAGTCAGGCAGCGTTGCGCGGCTATGCCTTCCAGGATCCGGTCACCGGCATCGCCAACCGGCGCATCTTCCAGGATCGCCTGGAACAGGCGAAGCGCAAGGCGTTGCGCAATCGGGAGGCGTTCATGGTGGTGGCCCTGGGCATCGACCGCTTCCGGCATATCAATGAATTCAGGGGACGGCAGGTGGGCGATCAGGTTCTCAAGCTCCTGGCCCAGCGTTTCCGGGAGGCGATGCGGGTCAGCGATACCGTGGCCAGGGCCGATGGCGATGAGTTCATCTTTCTGATTTTCATCCAGAACGACCGGGAGATCATGCCTCCCATGCAGAGGATCCGCAATCTGGTGGAGGAGCCGCTCCCTTTGGAGGGGGGAGAGCTCAAGATCAACGTCTCCATCGGCATCAGCCTGTTTCCCAACGATCAGGATCAACTGCTGGAGAAGGCCCAGTTCGCTCTGAAAAGCGCCAAGGCCATAGGCCCGGGAGAGTTCCAGATTTTCTCCAGGACCACCCATGAAAAGACCCTGTTTCTGATCAGACTGGAGCAGGATCTGCGCAAGGCCATCGCCAACCGGGAGCTCAAGCCCTATTACCAGCCCAAGATCGCCCTCTCCTCCATGCGCATCATCGGCTTCGAGGCGCTGGTGCGCTGGCCCGATCCGACCCAATCCACCGGCATGAAGGCCTTTCCCGATCAGTTCATTCCCCTGGCGGAGGAGACCGGCCTGATCATCCCTCTGGGAGAGCAGATGCTGATCCAGGCTTGCCGTGATCTGAAGCAGTGGCTGGATGCAGGCTACGCGGATCTGCATGTGGCGGTCAACCTGGCGGCCCGCCAGATCGCCTTGCCGACGCTGCTGGAGATCATCAGGACAACCCTGGAACAGACCGGCCTTCCTCCCCGGCATCTGGAACTGGAGATCACCGAATCCCAGGTGATGCTGGATCCGGTCAAAGCCAGAGAGGTGTTGCAAGAGATCCGGGCCATGGGGGTGCAACTGGCCCTCGACGATTTCGGCACCGGTTACTCCTCCCTGGCAACGCTGCAAAATTTCCCTTTCGATCGCCTGAAAATCGACCGATCCTTTGTGATGAACCTCTCGTCGCAGCCCGCCACCCTGGACATGATCCACGCCATCATCCAGATAGCGCGCAGCATGCGGCTGAAGGTCACCGCGGAGGGGGTCGAGAACCCGGAACAACAGGAGACGTTGCGCGACGGCGACTGCGACGATGTGCAGGGGTGGTTGTACAGCAAGGCGCTCCCTGCCGAGGAGATCCCCGCCTTGCTGGCACGATTCAATTTACCAATGCAGGACGATTAGACGAGGAAATCGAGCATGCGTAAAACTCTTTCGCAATTTCTGATGGCGCTGTGCCTGGTGTTCTTCGCCGATGCGGCCTGGGCGGCACTGGACGCGTCCACGGCTCTGGAAGTTTTGAAACGCAACGATTGCACCAAATGCCACTCGACGCAGAAATCGAAAAACGGCCCGGCCTACGTCAAGGTCGCCCAGAAATACAAGGGGGATCCCAAGGCCGAGGAGAAGCTCTTCAAACACCTGACCAGCAACCCGAAGGTCAAGCTGGCCGACGGTACCGAAGAGGAACACAAGAAGACCGACTTCAAAAACGACGATGACCTCCGGGAGTTCATTCGCTGGATTCTCTCCTTGTGATCGCAGCAGGAAAAATCATCATGACACATCGGATGTGGCTTTTCGCTCTATCGTTTCTCCTGCCGGCAACGCTGCAGGCAGGTGATCCTCCAGCGCAACCCCGTCAGGATACGGTCCTGCGCGGCGATGCCGAATGCACCTTCTGCCACGACGAGGAGGACTCCACGTCGCTGATGTTCATCGGTCGGACCAAACATGGCACCCGCGCCGATCAGCGCACCCCCACCTGCACCAGCTGCCATGGCCCCAGTCAGGCCCACATGAAGGACAAACAGGCCGGATCGGACAAACGTCCCAAACCCGACATCACCCACGGTCGTCGTGCCCCGGCCATCCGGCCCGACGCCCTCATCGACAAGGAGTTCGGCAACTTCAAGGGAACAGCCAGCCCCGCGGCAAAGATCAATCAGGCCTGTCTTGCCTGTCATCAGGGGGAGAAGCTGATGTTCTGGTCCGGAAGCGCCCATGCCGGTCGGGATGTGGCCTGTTCCAACTGCCACGAGATCCATACCACCCAGGACCGGGCGCTGGACAAACGCAACCAACCCAATGTCTGCTTCGGCTGTCACAAGAGCCAGAGATCCCTCTTCAATCGCCCCTCCCACCATCCGGTGCCGGAAGGCAAAATGAGCTGTTCCAACTGCCACAACCCCCACGGTTCCGCCGGGCACAAATCCCTGCGCTGGGATACGGTCAACGAAACCTGCTACCAGTGCCACATGGAAAAACGCGGTCCGTTTCTCCACAGCCATCCGCCGGTGTCGGAGAACTGCCTCAACTGTCACAATCCCCATGGCACGATGGTGCCCGGACTGCTCAACGCCCGTCCCCCCTATCTGTGCCAAAGCTGTCACAGCGACGCCTCCCACCGGGGCCAGGTTGGCGGCCTGCCCGGCACCCGCTCCGTCAACGCGGCCATCATCGGCTCGCTGGCGCGTGGCTGCCTGAAGTGTCATATCAACATTCACGGTGGCAACAGTTCGGAGAATGCCACCAGTGCCGGACGCTTCCGGCGCTGATGCCAAGGGGGAGAGACGATCATGCGCCTTAGCCAATACACCCTGCTGGCCGTCATGGCCGGTCTGCTGGCCCTGGCCTCCGGTCCGGTCCGAGGCCAGGAGTCCTCTGAAGAACCGAAGGCAGCTCCTGTTGCCGCCGCCTCCAGCATCGAGAGTTCCATCACCCTGGGGGCGGGGCATCTGTTCGGGGACCGGCAACAGTTGGGGATCTTCGATGCCCGGGACCATGCCCGTTGGGAGTTGCTGCTGGATGCCAACCTGGTTCGGCGCGACGAGGAGACCGGCACCTGGAACC
>JADGAB010000156.1 GCA_015232245.1 Magnetococcales bacterium
CCTGGTGGGATCCAAGGGCGAAGCCCTTGGTGGGGTCCAGGGGCGAAGCCCTTGGGACGTTAAAACATAAAAATCTCATATAATTTTGATTTTTAAAATCAAAACCCTGGGGGAAGAATCCTCCGGAACCCCGCTTTTTTTCAAAAGTGGGCCTATTCGATCAAGGGTGTGGCGGATCCGGCATGCAGATCTATTTGTGCGAGAAGCCTTCCCAGGCCCGGGATATCGCCCGGGTGCTGGGGGCGACGGGGAAACGGGACGGCTATCTGGAAGGCAACAACCTCCGGGTGACCTGGTGTCTGGGCCATCTGCTGGAGATGCTGGCCCCGGATGCCTATCAGGATCTCTGGAAGGTGTGGCGTCTGGAAACCTTGCCGATTCTGCCGTCCGCCTGGCGGGTGGAGGTGCGGGACAAGGCGGGCAGACAGTTCCGGGTGATCCGGGAGTTGTTGAAAAGCGCCCGGGAGGTGGTTATTGCCACGGACGCGGACCGGGAAGGGGAGACCATTGGCCGGGAGGTGCTGGAACATTGCCGCTATCGGGGGAGAGTCAGCCGGTTGTGGCTTTCGGCGTTGGACGACGAGAGCATTCGCAAGGCGTTGGCTGCTCAATTTCCAGGCAGCAAAACCGAACCTTTGTACCGGGCCGGACTGGGCAGGGCGCGGGCCGATTGGCTGGTGGGCATGAATCTGACCCGGGCCTATACCCTGTTGGGCCGTCGCGGGGGGTATTCCGGGGTGCTGACCGTGGGACGGGTGCAGACTCCCACCTTGAAACTGGTGGTGGACCGGGATCGGCTGATCGAGGAGTTCGTGCCCAGGGACTATTTCGAGGTGTGGATCGACTGCGGGGCCAAGGTTGGGCGATTCCGGGCCAAATGGGAGGTTCCGGAGAGTCTGGCGGACGAGGAGGGGCGTTGCCTGGACCGCGCCAAGGCCGAAGAGGTGGTGCAACGGGTGGCCAACCGTCCGGGGAGGGTGGTGCAGGCGGAAACGAAACGCCAGAAGGAGGCGCCTCCCTTGCCTTTGGATCTCTCCACGTTGCAGCAGGAGGCTTCGCGGCGCTTCGGGATGGGGGCGGCCCGCACTCTGGAGGTGGCCCAGTCCCTGTATGAAACCCGCAAGGCCATCACCTATCCACGCACCGATTGCCGCCATCTGCCGGAGAGCCAGTTTTCCGAGGTCTCCCAGGTGTTTGTGTCTTTGGTCCGCTCCGACGCTTCCATGGGGCCGTGGGTGGACAAAGCGGATGCGGGGTTGCGCTCCAAAGCCTGGGACGATGGCAAGATCACCGCCCATCACGCCATGATTCCCACCAAGGCCGGATCGCCGGTGGCGGGGATGAGCGGGGATGAGGTCCGGTTGTACGATCTGATCCGGCGTCACTATCTGGCCCAGTTCTACCCGCCCTTTCAATACGACCGTACGGTGGTGGAAGTGGCGGCGGAAGGGGAGCTGTTTCGCGCCACGGGCAACGTGGAGATCGCTTCGGGTTGGAAAGAGCTCATGCGCCGCGAATCAAAAGCCGATGAAGTGGAAGAGGAGCCCTGTCTTCCCCCGGGATTGAAGAAAGGGGAGGTGGTGGAGATCCTGACGGCCCGGGTGGAGAACAAACGGACCAAACCCCCGAACCGGCACACCGAAGGGAGTCTGATCCTGGCCATGAAGAACGTGGGTCGGATGGTGGAGGATCCCCGTTTCCGCCAGACCTTGCGGGAGACCTCCGGGATTGGCACCGAGGCCACCCGGGCCGGGATCATCGAGAATCTTCTGCAACGCAATTTGTTGACCAAACAGGGAAAGAATCTGATCAGCTCCCCGGTTGCCCGGGTGTTGGTGGATGTGCTGCCCAGAAGCGTGACCAATCCGGCCACCACGGCGATCTGGGAGCAGGCGCTTGAGGAGATCGCCCGGGGAGAGCGTTCCCTGGAGGAGTTCGAAGGCAAGGCGGTGATCTGGGTGACCCGTCTGATCGCGGCGATGAAGAGCGAAGGGGAGCGCCATTTGAGTCGTTTCAGCGAAATCGGACCGGGCGCGCCGCGTCGTTGATTGGCGTGGCAATTGCATTGTTGATTATGATGAATTCCGTTTCCCGATCCTTTGACATGGCTTGCGGTTGCGTCCGGTTTGTGCATTTCGCTTGACTCGGTTGAGGGATTTTCGGTATGCTGTAATAATGTTGAACTTTTTTGTGCCCATGATCGGGCGGGTGAATGAAAGGTTTCAGGTAATATTGTTTTTTGGATGATCTCTATAAAATCAAGGGTTGCCCTTTACCAAGGAGCGCTTTGGAACCACCCGGGAATCCAGGTCGGTTCAAGCGCAACATTTCTGTCCGGAGGCATTAGATGAAGCAGACCGCGCGCAAAATTCCCGTTTCCACCCCATCCATGACGTCGGAATGCAGCAGGCAACGGGCGCGGCAAAGGGTGATGTCCCTGGCAGCGGCAATCGCCACTCTGTGCGGTTCGTTCGGCCAGGCGCAAGCGGCGGATGTCACAACGGCAGGCAATGGCGGTTCGAGCTCCGGGCTACCCAAAGGCGCGGACTTGACCATTGTCAGTCGCAGTGGGGGAACGGTGTCGGATATCAAATATACGACCACGGACAGCACGAATACCGTTCTGGATCTGGGCACCAACACCAAGGCGATCCTGAACTGGAAACACGATAACAACACCGTCAATGCCGCTGGCGCCGCCACGGGCACGGGTTTCAATATCGACTCGGGCAGCACATTGCATATTACGAATTCAGGTGTGACGCCAACCATTCTGAATGTGGTATCCGGCTCCACCAACGGGACAGGCACCACCATCGCGGGCTCCATTTCCGGCGTGGCCAATGTGGTCATTCTCGATCCCAACGGCATCAACATCACCAACTCGGCCTCCACACCCGGTGTCAATCATCTGGGTCTGTACACCCAGTTGCCATCGAACAATATCGATATTACGTCGACCACTTCGGCGGCCAATTTGAGCCTCTCTTCCGCCAACGATTTCGGTCTCTCCAGTGTGGCTGGTCAGACCACGACCTGGCAAAATTCCGGCAAAGGCGTTCTGATCAACAAGAATTTCTCTCTGGGTGGAGATCTGGTGATCCGCGCCGACAGCACAGTCACTTTCGATGATGCCACGGCCAATCGTCCCGGCAGTTCCGGTCAAATCTCGGCCAATAACATCACCATCAACGCCAACGGGGCGGTCACCACCGGTTCCCGAACCGAGTTGCTGCTCAACGGCAGCCTCACCCTGGGGACGGCCAACAATCAAAACGCCACCTTGCGGACCAATACCGCCACGTTGGGCGACATCAATCTCGGTACAGGCGCACTGACCATCACCTCGTCCGGCCTGATCACCCAGGGAACCAGCAACACGATTACCGCCAACACCGTCACCATCGACGCCAATAATGTGCCGGTGGGATCCACGACGAATCCTTTGAATGTCAATACCTCCACGGTCAAGATCGACCATGGCGGGAATTCCACGGGATCGGCGGTTTTCATTAATTCCGTGAATGGCAAAACGGTCTCTCTGGATACCGTGAAGGCCGATTCCATCACCCTGGGCGGGGCGGGCAATTTCCAGGGCACGCACTTGTTGGCTGGAACAACCGATGCGACCGCCACCTCGACCCTGACCATTGCCGGTTTCGGGACGGTCAACAATCTCAGGACCGCGACCGGGTCCATTGTCCTGACCAACAGCAACGCCACCACGCTGACCAATGCCGGGGCGACCAGCATTTCGGTGACCGGCACCACCGGTACCACCACCGTGACCAATAGCGGGGCAGCGCCGAACGTGGTTTTGAGCAACGCCGGCACCACGACCTTGACCAATACCGGGGGTGTGGTGACGATCAATTCCGGCGCCACCACGGGGTCGAACGCGGCCATTACCATCAATAACGATAGCGATATCATTGTTGGTGGCACGTTCGATGGCACGACATCCAAAAATTCCACGCTTTCTCTGCTGACCACGGGCAGCAAGACGGTGACTTTCAATGGTGGTGCCGTCAAGCTGGCCAATTTGAACGTGGTGGCGGATAATGTTGTGATTGACCCAACCGCCAACTCCATCACCCTGGATAATAGCGGCAGCGCCAAGATCAGCGCCGAGACCACAGCCCGCAACATCACCCTGGGCTCCGAAGTGGCGGGCACGCTGAGTCTGACCGCTGGCGAAATCGCGGCCTTTGGCAAGAGCGCCGCCTCCAGCGCCAATCTGGTCATCGGTGGGGCCGTGGGCAGCGCTCTCACGAGCACCGGCACCGTCACCGTGACCAACAATGTGACCTCCAGAAACGCCCTGACCCTGAAAGGCGGTACCCTGGACTTCAACGGGGGGGCGATCACGGTCAATGATGGTGCCGCCGACAAGGCGTTCACCGCCAACATCACCGGCGATGTCACCTCGTCAACAGGTACGGCTACTGCGGATATCGTCGCCGAGGCGATCACCATCGACGCCCTGAAGGCCGGGGCAGTCACCACGGTCGGTGGCGGGGGTGCGAACGCGGACCTGAAAGTCACTGCGTCCGGACTGGTGAATATTTCGGTCGGTGATTCTGTAACCGACTTCGCGGATACCATTTATCTCCGTTCCATGGGCAATCTTTCCCTGGGTTCCGTCGCCACCCGGAACAGCGGCGGGACACTGAACGCCAATGACGCCATTACGCTGAATCTGCTCAATGACGTGACCAACGGATCGGGAGGGAACAACCTCACCGCCACGCTGGTGACCATCCAGGGCACCACGAGCGCCAATGCCGGCACCGGTTCGTCCATCGGGGTGTCCGGCACGCCGATCAAGGTCTCCGGCGCCTCCGCCACCGGGTTGCAGGTTTTGAATTATGCGACCGGTTCGGCTTCGACTGCAGGCGCATCTTTCAAAAGCGTCAACATCTCCTCGGATAATGACTGGACGCTGCAGAACAATATTTATACCGACTCCTCCACCGGAACCGGCATCAGCCTGGCTGTCACCAAAACGGGTGGCACGCTTGACAGCAATGGCAAGACCCTCTCGGCTCAGTATGCCAACGCCAACAGCAAAGTGATCCTGTCGGCGCCGGAACTCACCCTTTCCACCGCGAACTCCATTTCCACCGGCGCTGGCGGCACCGTGGAGTTGAGCGATACTGCGGGCAACATCGCTTTGGGCGCGGCTGGGGTCGGGGCGGGCAACGACTTGTCGCAAAATGAATTGAAGGCGGTGGCGGTGGGATCGCACCTCACCATCAAATCGGCTGGCAATATCACCATCGACGCCGCGTACGATACCAATCTGGGGGCCTACAATGCCACCACCCGGAACGTGACGCTGGATGCCACGGGAAATATCGTCAACGCTGGCACTACGGCGACTTCCGTGGTCAAGGGAGGGGTCTTGACCCTCAAAGGCGCCAACGTGGGAACCGGCGCCAACCCGGTGTTTGTGGATGCTTCCGCTGGAAGCCTGCTTGTAAACGCGCCGACTGGCAGTGCCTACATCAAGACCGGGGCGAATCTGCCGTTGGGCAACTCGACGGTTGACGCATTGACCATCACTTCCACCGCCGGTACCGTGACCGAGGCCGCCAGTGCTACGGTTACCGTCACCAACGCGGCCAACATCACGACCGCCAATGGCCTCATCACTTTGGGCGGTGGTGGAACGACCGCCAACTTCGGTTCGTTGAATCTGACCTCCGGTTCTGGCGCTATCACCATTGTCGAAGGCAGCGCCATGGATATCACCGGAATCTCCACGACCGGTGCGTTGAGCATGACGGCGAATGGCGCCATCACCCAGTCCTCCGGGACCATCACCGCGACCGGTACGACCGCCGCTTTTTCGACTGGCAATACCAACGCTGACATCAATCTGGACAAACTCAACACCCTCACGGATACGGTGGCCGCTACCGTCACAGGGGCGGGTAACATCACCATCACCAACGCCACGAACCAGAATGTGACGCTGGGGAATATTTCCATGGGCACCGGTACGTTGACCGTGTCCGGCCAGAGCATCAGCCAGGGTGCGGGCACCACCATCACGGAATCGGCGAACGCGGGGGTGGCCTCCTTCACGGCGGCGACGGCTGGCCAGAATATCACCCTTGACCAACTCAACAGCATTACGGGTCGGGTGGATACGACCGTCACCGGGGCGGGCACTGTCACCATCACCAACGCCGCGACGCAGGATCTGGTCTTGGGGAATATCTCCATGGGCACCGGGACGTTGACCGCGTCTGGCAAGAGCATCAGCCAGGCCAATGCCACCACCATCACGGAAGCGGCGGGCGCTGGGGTTGCCTCCTTTACGGCGGCGGCTGGCCAGGACATCACACTGAACAAGCTCAACAGCATCACCGGTCGGGTGGTGGCAAACGCCAGCGGGGCGGGTAATGTCACCATCACCAACGCCACGAACCAGGATGTGACTCTGGGGAATATCTCTTTGGGTACCGGGACGTTGACCGTGTCCGGTCAAAGCATCAGCCAGTTTGCTGGCTCCACTATCACGGAATCGGCGGGCGCGGGGGCTGCCTCCTTTACCGCAGGGGCTGGACAGAACATCACACTGGACCAGCTTAATACCATCACTGGTTCGATTGTCACGACCGCCAGCGGGGCGGGCAATGTCACCATCACCAACGCCACGACGCAGGATCTGGTTCTGGGGAATATCTCTCTGGGCACCGGTACGTTGACCGCGTCCGGTAAGAGCATCAGTCAGGCCAATGCCACCACCATTACGGAATCGGCGGGCGCCGGAATTGCATCCTTTACCGCAGCGGCTGGCCAGAACATTCTCCTGGACAAGCTCAACACCCTCACGGGTTCCGTGGCCGCGACCGCCACCACGACTGGCAATGTCACCATCACCAACGCCACGACGCAGGATTTGGTCTTGGGGAATGTTTCGCTGGGCACCGGTACGTTGACCGCGTCCGGTAAGAGCATCAGCCAAGCCAACGCCACTACCATCACGGAATCTGCGGGCGCGGGTCTTGCCACCTTCACCGCGGCGGCTGGTCAGAACATCACGCTGAACAAGCTTAACAGCATCGCCGGTTCCGTGGTCGCGACCGCCACCGGAGCGGGCAATGTCACCGTCACCAACGCCGCGACCCAGGATCTGGTTCTGGGGAATATTTCGTTGGGTACCGGGACGTTGGCCGCCACAGGCAAAAGCATCAGCCAGACCGCTGGCACCAGCATCGCAGGGGCGTCGGGCGGCGCATCGTTCACGGCGAATGCGAATGATCAGACCATTGCTTTGAATAACGCCGCCAATGCCATTACGGGCGCGGTGACTTTCACGACTCAAACGGCGGGGGGGAATACGGGTGATGCCAGCATCAACAACGGCGTAACCGCGTTGAATGTTGGCGCGTCAACCGTGCGTGGCGCATTGACGTTGAGTTCTACCGGGGGGAACATCTCCGATTCTGGAACCTTGACAGTGAATTCTCTCAGCTTCCAAAGTGGTGGAACGGTCACCCTGTCGCATCTGAAGACCGCTACCATCAATAACTCCTATGCAGTCGGCAATGTTGCGTTGACCAATGATGGTACGTCAGCCCTGACGGTTGGCAACATCCTGGTGAAGGATGCCACGGGCAGTCAGTATACCGTTTCGGTGACCAATACCGGCAACGACATCACGCTGGGAGGCGCCATTGCAGCGGCGCTAACCGCTAATACTTTGTATAGTACCGTCTCATCGGCTGATTTTACCACGGCCAACTTGTCATACCTTAAGAATATCACTTTGAGCACAGGGATTTCGGCGGGCAAAATCACCTCTGCCAATAACGCCAGCGCCGG
>JADGAB010000157.1 GCA_015232245.1 Magnetococcales bacterium
CAGGGGGATAATCCCCCTGGACACCTATCAGGAAAACGCGGTTTGGTGGAGGGAAAAGTCAATCCTCGTCGAACCACTTCAAACGTTTGAACACGAAGTAGCTGATCAGCATCAGACAGAACAGCCCGAGACACTCGAACAGAAAACCATACGGCGTGTTGGTGCCCGCCTGTCCCGGAATCCCTTCGATATTGGTTCCCAACAGACTGGTCACGGCGTTGACCGGCATCAGGAAGGCGGTGAACACGGCCACGATTTTCATGGTGCGGTTCATGCTCCGGTCCATGCGGGCCATGATCTCATCCTGCAACAGGGCCGCGTGTTCGCGACAGGCGTTGATGTCCTCGATGGCCCGGTTGATGTGACTGTTGGCCTCCCGGAGCTGTCGCTTGCAGGGATCCGACAGCCAGAAGGCCCGGTCGCTGTACAGCGAGGAGAGCACCCCGTGCTGGGGCACCAGAAAACGCCGCGCCGTGATGATCCGGTGCCGCATCACCGACAGCTCCTGCTGGGAGGTGCCTGTGGTGGAGGACAACAGGATCCGGTCTTCGAGAAGATCGAGTTCATGATCGATCCGGCTGGTGAAAGGCCCCAGACGCGACATGATCCGGTCGATGAGCCGGGAGAAGAGTTCGCCGGTATCCCGGGGAATGTTCCCTTCCTTGATCTCGTTGCGCACATCGTCGCAGGCCAGGATCTTGCGGGTCCGGATCACGATGATGCGCGACTTGTCCACCCAGATGTTGACGCAGGTCAGGTCGTCATCATCTTCCCCTGTCTGACCCTGATTCACCGCCCGCAGGGCGATGAGGGTGCCTTCGTTGTTGAAGACCGTGTGGGGACGGTTGTCGTCGCTCAACAGGACATTGACCACCTGGGGATCCAGATCGCTTTCGGTTTGCAGCCAGCGACGGGTCTCCTCCCCATCCGGACGGCTGACCAGCCAGAAATAGCCGTTGTCCGGTTTCCAGGAACGGATTTCATTCCAGCCGATGGCCAGAGCCTTGCCTTGTTTGTCGATTTGATAGGCGTAGATCGATCCTGCTTCAGTGCTCATGGTGCGTCTCTTTACATTGCCGGGTGATGAGAGGATGGTCCTTGGGAAACATCAATCGATGAAAAACTTGGCGATCAGGAAGTAGCTGGCAATGCCGGCGACATCGATGGTCGTGGTGAGCATGGGACCGGTCAGCGATGTGGGATCCCCCCCTTTCCGGACCAGAATCAGCGGAATGGTCGTGGCGATCAGACTCCCCAGGGTGACGGTCAAAGTCGCGGCGGTGGCCACCACCTGGACCAGATCGAGATTCCGAAACATCAACCAGGCTGTCAGCCCCAACAGGATGCCGCTCAACAGCCCCAGCAGGGCTCCGGCCCCCACCTCCCGCAACAGGATTTTCCAGAACTCGTTGGCTTTCATCTCACCGGTACTCAGTCCGCGCACCACCACCGTGGCCGACTGGTTGCCCACATTGCCCGCCAACGCCGTGACCACCGGCAAAAAGAAGATCAGGGTGATCATCTCCATGACCTCTTTCTGGAAATAGTGGTAGATGGAGACCCCGATCACCCCCCCCAGAAAGACCAGCAACAGCCAGGGCAGACGAATGCGCACAATGGGCAGGGAGGAGTCGGCCTCGATTTCGTCATGGTGGGCACCGGCCATCTTGAGCATGTCTTCCGTGACCTCATCCTCGAAGATGGGAAAGAGGTCGTCCACGGTCACCAGACCCACCATCACTCCCATTTCGTCCACCACCGGCACCCCCAGCAGCCGGTAGTGGCGCACCATCTCCACCACGTCCGACTGGGGCGTGTGGGTGTAGATCTGCACCACACGGGTGTTCATCATCTCCCGCAACGGCTTGTTCGGATGGGCCAGCAGCAACTGCCGCAGGGAACTGACGCCGGTCAGACGACCCGATTCGTCCACGACATAAAGATAAAAGACCATCTCGTAGGCCGGCAGGGTCCGCACCGCGGCAATGGCCTCGGAGACCAGGGTATCCTCGGGAAGGGCGAAAAACTGGGAGGTCATGATGCCTCCGGCGCTCTCCGGCGGATACTTGAGAAGATTCTCGACTTCGGTTTTGGTCTCCTGATCCAACTGGTTGATCAGGCTTTCGGCCACATCCTTGTCCAGATGGCTGAACAGATCGGTGCGCCGGTCCGGCGCCAGCCGCTCCAGAATGGGCAACAGGGTTTCCGGTCTGGCGGCGCTGACGATGGCCTCCTGCAACTGTTCGTTGAGTTCGCCCAGCACCCGGGCCTTTTGATCGTTGCCGGGAATCAGCCAGAAAATCTCCGGCACGTCCTCTTCGGGAAGGATCTCCAGGGCACCGGCCAGATCCACCGGGTAGACCCGGGCAAAGATGTTCTGCAGGGTGCGGGTGGCCTTTTTGGCGAACAGCCGCTCGATGCTCTCTTGAAGCATCTGCACCTTCTCCTGGTTGAGCAGGGCATGCTTGGTGGTCGAAGATCCGCCCGTGTTCTCCCCTACCTCATCGGAATAGCCCAGATCCATGTCGGAGCCCATGGAGGCTTCGGGATCGACTTCGGATTTGCCCATCATGCGGTCATCGACCAGATTGACCGGCCTCTGACGCATGTTGAGAATGGCCTGGATCTGGCCATGCTTGGCCTTGTCGATGTGACCGAGGAGCAGGGAGAGTTCCTCGGCGGGAAATTCTTCCAGCGTGGGCATCAGATCCCGCACCTCCGACAGGGAGATGATTTTCGCCTTCTGATTCACCGACAGGGAGCGCAGAATCCGGGCCGCCTTGGCCCGGGGCAGAAGAGGCAGAATGCGTACGCTCTCTTCGTCACGCATCATGCGGAACAGCAGCGTCAGATCGTTCTCCGAGGTTTTGTTGAGCAGATTTTCCAGATAGGGAAGGGACTGTTTGCGGTACAGACGGGTAACTGTTTCCAACAGCACGCTGATGCGATCCTGAGCCATGGGACCTCCCTGCAGGGTATTTTTGATGATGGAATCGGATAAGGACCGTCACCCTTTTTGATGCATCGACCAGGCCCGCAAGGTCGGACGAATTTCAATCAAAACGGCTTTTGTGAAGACGATCGGTTGGAATGGCGACCGGATCAGTCGTTGCTGATCTGCCAGCAGGCGGTGCCGTCACTGCCACGGGCGCTTTTGGCCATGCCCTGTTTGGTCAGGGTCAGGCCGCCGCATTTGCCGTCACCCACCTGTTCCCCCTGGGGTTCGGCGGCCAGCGAGTAGTTGGTGGCGTCGGCGGTGAGGATCACCAGTTTGTAGAACTTGCCGGGAGTCGGAACGCTCAAGTCTTCGATCTCTTTGTAGCCCAGGGCGGCCAGATCGGCGGTATAGCTTTTTTGCGCCTTGAAATAGGCCTCCTGACGTTTGGCCATGTCGAGGAGAGCTTCCCGGCCATCGGTGCGTTGTTCTTCGAGTTTCTGGGTCAGTGCGAGGCGTTGACTGTAGCGGAAGTCGTAGTAACCCACACCGGAGATCAGGGATGCGAGAATGATGCTAAATACCACAATAAGGGAAGTATTCATGACTGACTCTCCTGTGTCAGCTTGAGAAATGGCGCTGCCTTGGCAAAGAATTTTGCTGTTTTTGCGATCCAAAGGACCGGAACGATAAATTGAACCTCGTTTATCGTGGGTTTGTACGGCAATGGAAATGCTTTGGGATTTGTTGAAATTGGTGAACGATCTGTTGGACTTGATCCGCATCATTCTGGATTGAGGAGGGGCGGTTGTCAAGTCAAAATTTTATCAATAAAACATGCCCGTAAACTGGATTGTTGGATGATTCGTTGGGATGGATGAAAGAACATTGGTTGCTTTCATGTGGGTTGCGGATCGTCTTAAGGTTTCTTGTGTTATCGTTCATTTTCGATCAAGCTGTTGAGTGGTAAAATGAATTCACAATCGGGCGCCGTGGTCCACGGCTTGCATGCCGGTTGGGCGAATGCGTTGGTATCCGATCAAGGGGATTTCCGGGGGAGTTTGGCATGAATATGACCCATCCATTGATTCATTCCTGGGGCTTCGACGGCCAGGGCGGGGGAGGGAGTCTGGAGTGGAATCGGATCAGCAACGCGGATGTCGCCCAGTTGCAACCTTGCTGGCTGCATCTCAATCGCAACTCGGAAAACGCGGTCCACTGGATCCGGCACCGTTCCGGCGTGGGGCCTCACGCGGTCACGGCCCTGCTGGCCAGCGAAACCCGCCCCAGGTATCAACGATTCAATGACGGGGCGGTGCTGCTGCTGCGCAGCATCAACGAAAACGAAGGCCATGACTTCCACGACATGGTGGCTCTGCGGGTCTGGGTGGATGCCACCGGGATCATCAGCATGCGGGGTCGGCGTTTGCACTTCATCGACGAAATCCATGCCTCCCTGGAAAACGGTGCCGGTCCGAGAAATCCCGGGGAGTTGCTGGTGGCCTTCCTGGAACGGCTCACCGCCCGCATGGAACCCAATCTGGATCGGATGCAGGAGCAGTTGGAAGAGCTGGAAAACTATACCTTGAGTCAGCACGAACCCCAGGAGATGCGTCGCGACGGTCCCCGCATCCGGCAGAAACTGGGGGATTTGCGGGTGGCTGCCGTGGCCTTGCGGCGTTATCTGGCGCCGCAGAAAGAGGCCATCGCCCGTCTGATGGGAGAGGAGTTCCCCTGGCTGCCCCCGGAGATGAAACCCCGTCTGTTGGAAGTGGTCAACGAAACCCTCCGTCTGATGGAAGATCTGGATGAAATCCGCGATACCGCCGGGATCATTCAGGACTCGGTGGCCAACGCCATCACCGCCGGGCTGAACGATCTGGTGTTCAAGCTGACCATGATGTCGGCCTTTTTCATGCCCTTGTCCTTCATCGTCGGCTGGTTCGGCAGCAATGTCAGCGGGTTGTTCTTGAATGCGGACAGCCCCTGGTTTCCCACTCAGCAGGGTTTTCTGCTGGAAGGGGCGGTGCTGGTGGCAATCGGGGTGATCGAAGTGTGGATCTTCAAGCGTCTCAAGTGGTTGTAGGGAGGGGGTCCATGGGGGGAGCCGGGAAAAAAAACGGGGATCCGGAACAGGAGTCACGCGCCTTGTTTCGTCGTCAGGCCGTGGCGTTGCGCTATCAACGCAACCAGGACGCTGCCCCCCGGGTCACGGCGTCGGGTCGGGGACTGATCGCCGAAACCATCATGAAAAAGGCCCGGGAGGCGGGCATCACCTTGATGGAGGATCCGGATCTGGTCGATCTTCTGGGCAAGGTGCCGGTGGGGGATTCCATCCCGCCCGCGCTTTACAAGGCGGTGGCCGAAGTGCTGGCTTACGTTTATCGGATGAACAAAAGCTTTCCGCATTGATCCGGTCATGCTAGACTTGCGAATTTGACAAACAGCAAGTTGCGTGGAGGCGTGCCATGGCCAAGGAAAAACGGTGTTTTCCCATGGGTTGCGATGAGATCGCCGGTGACATCAATGTCCGGCTGGATCATCTCTATCAGCGCCATGCCACCCTGGTGCGTCGCATGGATGAGCTGGAACGCACCACCCGGGAGCGACTGGAGCAGTTTTCCGCCACGCTTCCCAGGCAGTTGGATGAACTGGTGGCCCGCCAGCAGGATCTGCTGCGCATGGCCGAGGAGCAGGAGGAGGAGAGCAATCGCATCTTTGCCAATCAGAACGATCTGCTCCACTCCCTGAACGACACCTTGAGCGAGATCCATGACCGGCTGCGTCAACTGGGCGAGCGTCAGGAGTTGTTGATGCGACGCGTGGATGGCGAGGATGCCGGATAGTGTGGTACAATTTTTGCTTTTTTGATCAATTTTCAAGCTCATCGACCCCTTTTGACTAAAGCCGACCTCCGATCATGACCGAAGCCCCTTCGCCTGCGGATTTTATTCGTGACATCATTGCCTCCGATCTGGAAAACCGGGTCAACAACGGGCGGTTGCAGACCCGTTTTCCTCCGGAACCCAATGGCTATCTCCACATCGGTCACGCCAAGTCCATCTGTCTGAATTTCGGGGTGGCGGCGGAAAATCCCGACGGGAAATGCAATCTGCGTTTCGATGACACCAATCCGGAAAAAGAGGATGTGGAGTATGTGGACTCCATCCAGGAGGATGTCCGCTGGCTGGGGTTTGACTGGGAGGAGCGAAAATTCTACGCCTCCGACTATTTCGAGCCGCTGTACGGCTATGCCGAGGAGTTGATCCTCAAGGGCAAGGCGTATGTGTGCGACCTGTCGGCCAGCGAAATGCGCGAGTACCGGGGCACCCTGACGGAACCGGGACGGGCGAGTCCCTATCAGAACCGTTCCGTGGAGGAGAATCTGGATCTGTTCCGTCGCATGCGGGCCGGTGAGTTCCCGGATGGCTCCCGGGTGCTGCGCGCCCGCATCGACATGGCCTCCCCCAACATGAACATGCGGGATCCCGCCCTGTATCGCATCCGGCGGGTGGAGCATCACCGTACCGGCAACGCCTGGCTGATCTATCCCACCTATGACTATGCGCATGGGATCTCCGATGCCCTGGAGTGCGTCACCCACTCCCTGTGTACTCTGGAGTTCGAGGATCACCGTCCCCTCTATGACTGGATCCTGGATCAACTGGATCTGCCCTGTCGTCCCCGTCAGATCGAGTTCTCCCGTCTCTCCCTGGAATACACGGTGATGAGCAAACGGAAACTCAATGCCCTGGTGCAATCCGGCAGGGTTTCCGGCTGGGACGACCCCCGCATGCCCACCATCTCCGGATTGCGGCGGCGCGGTTACACCCCGGAGTCCATCCGGGAGTTCTGTCGTTGCATCGGCATCTCCAAATCCCCCAACCGGGTGGAGCACGCCCTGCTGGAAAACTGTCTGCGCAGCGACCTGGAGGCGCGCGCTCCCCGTACCATGGCCGTGCTGCGCCCCCTGAAGGTGGTGATCGACTCTCTGCCCGAAGGGTACGAGGAGTCTCTCACGGTGCCGGTCCATCCCCAGAACGAGGCCATGGGCAAACGGACCATCCATTTCACCCGGGAGATCTTCATCGAACAGGAGGATTTCCGGGAGTCCGCCCCGAAACAGTACAAGCGTCTGGTGACCGGCGGCGAGGTGCGGTTGCGCAACGCCTATGTGATCCGTTGCCGGGAGGTGATCAAGGATGACGACGGCGCGATTCTCGAAATCCGTTGCGAGCACGATCCCGCCACCCTCAACGCCAATCCGGTGGGCCGCAAGGTGGGGGGGGTGATCCATTGGGTGTCGGCAACCCGTTGTGTCACCGGCCAGGTCCGGCTGTATGCCCCTCTGTTCATCGTGACCGAGCCCGATGCCCTGAAAGGGGATATTGTCGAACACGTCAATCCCGACTCCATCGAAATCTTGACGGGATGCCGCTTCGAGCCGGCCCTGGCGGAAATGACCGACTCCCTGTCTTATCAGTTCGAACGGCTGGGCTATTTCCATCGGGATCGGGACTCCATCACCGGACATCCGGTTTTCAACCGGGCCGTCAGTCTGCGGGACGCCTGGTCCAAGATTGCGCAGAGTCTGTGAATCGCGTCCGTTTTGGAGGTCAATTTTTGAAAAAAAAGCGGGGGTCTGGGGGATTCTTCCCCCAGGGTTTTGACTTTGCTTTTGTTTCTGGCTCGCTTCACCAAGAAATCTTTTCAACCGCGCCCATTTCGGGATGTTGACTTTTGGAAAGCTTTTCCATCCCCCAAAGGCGCCGCTTCGCGGCCTGCTGGG
>JADGAB010000158.1 GCA_015232245.1 Magnetococcales bacterium
CACGCCTGGGCGTGAAAAAAGCTTTTTTATGAAAGCGCGCCAAAGTCAAAAGCAAAGTCAAAACCCTGGGGGAGGAATCCCCCAGACCCCCGCTTTTTTTTAACAGTTTATCACACCACGACATCGATCCCGCCGTTTCTCGCCGACTCCGGCGGGGGCGGCGGCTCTTTGGGCGGCGGGGGAGCGGCCTGGGCATCTTTGGGCGGCGGCGGATTGGCCGCAGACTGGGAACTCAAATGGACCGAATCCCGGGGCAGATTGCCCGAATCCCGGGCTGCGGAGGTCTGATCCGGCGGCGGGGCGCTGCGGGCCTTCTGGACCGCGTACCGGTTGGCGGCCTGCTGGGCGTTTCTGGAATCGGCGATCACCGAATGCCGACTGTTGGCGTTCTGCTGCTGCACCCGGGTGGTGGACAGAGGCTTTTTATACTGAGGCACACTCTGGGCTGTGGCGGCGGATATGGCGGACATGGGGGTTACTCCCTGGTGGATGGAAGATGGGCGTTGGGAGAATCGACGGTGGTGGTCCGGGAGTCCGGAGAGGTCTGTTCCACGTTGGACTCGGAACCTCCCCCCCCATGCTCTTCCGGCGCGGCGTGACCGGCTCCGGGCTCCGGGGCGCCGTTTTGCGCCGGAATGTTCATCAGGACGATTTTTTTGTCCTGAATGTTGTAGAAATGATAATACCGTTCACTGGTTCCATCCGGCAGGAACCGGACCGGTCCGGCGCTGCCGTGAAAACCGCTCTCCCGGGTCAGACCCTGCGGCCACGGCTGACCGCTGAGGCGCTGATCCCGCAGCAGTTGGGCCAGAATGGCGATGCTGTCATAGGTGAGCATGGAGAGCGCCGGTACCGGCGCCACCCCGAGAATCTTCCGGTGGACTGCGGTGAACTGCTCCCGGTTGTCCATGTCGATGTCGCAGAAAATAGCCCCGGTCAGGGTTTCGGCCTCTTCCAGCAGTTCGGGCCGGTTCCAGAGCGAAGTCCCCAAAAAACGAGTCTTGGGGGAACGGATCTGGAAAAGCGCGGCCTGGGGTGCGATCATGCGTACCTGCTTGGCCGTGGCCGGCAGAAACAGGGCGTCGAAATCCACCAGAGGCTCCAGCTCCTTTTCGCTGCGGGGCGGGGGACGGTCCAGAGGATCGGAGAGCATGGCCGAACGGCCCGCCGCCAGACGGCTCTTGATCCCTTCCGCGTCCATGTTGACCAGCATCTTGAGGGCATTGGAGAAATCGGTTTCCGTTTCGGGAAAGAGCACGGAGCGGGTGACGATCCCCCCCAGGGCCACCACCTCGTTGGCAAAGGTCTGGGCCTGGAGCTGGCCATAGTCCGAGGCCGCCGCCAGAATGGCGAAACGCTTCAAACCCGCCTGCTGCACCGCGTAGCGGGCCATGACACGGGCCTGGGCGTCGGGATGGAAGGCGTTGAGATGGATGGAACCGCCGGAGGCGAGAATTTCGGCTCTGGGGTTGAAGGGGATGATCGGCACATTGGCCGCCTTGGCCGCCTTGGCCGCTGCCACCGCCTCGGGATGAAACACCGGACCCAGAATCACCTGACTGCCCCGGGAGACGAGATTTTCCACCGCGGCCTTGGCCGTGGTGGCGTTGCCGCCGCTGTCGGCCACCTCCAGATGGATGTTGACATCCCGGTGATCCGCCAGGGCCTTGCGGGCCGCCATCACCAGGGTATTGCCCATGGAGGCGGAAGGTCCGCTCATGGGGATCATCAGGCCGGCCACGATCATTTCCGGATCCTGGGTGTTGGTGGCCAGACGCCGCAGCGCCTCGGATTTGACGTGCGGATCCTGGGAGGCCTTCTGCCACAAGGATTGGGCGCTCTTTTCATCCCCGGCGGCCACGGCCCGATCGCCGAGCATCAGGTGCAGAAATGGCAGAACAGGCGATGCGGGGGGCTGACGCTCCACAAGATGTTGCAACTCCTCCCGTTCCAGCGGCTCCAGGGCCAGAAAGATCTCCCGCACCTGCTCCGAAGTGGTCGGCGCAGGCGGGGGCAGACGCTGCACGGAGGCTTTGCCCTTTTCCGGCCCCGGGGTTCGCAGCGTCTCGTCAACCCACTGCTGCCAGGAGGATTCGGCCTGGACCAGACCGGCTGACAGCAGCATGGCCAGCGCCATCAACGCCATCGTCAGCGCCGAAAGGCGCAGGTGGCCCCAAGAAGTCGGACCCTGGGTTTTATTAAAAGCAATCATTGGGATCGGTCCATGAAAGAGCGCACATCGTCGTCAGGGGAATTGTACATGGTTCCCACGCCAATCGGCAACCTGGAAGATATCACCTTGCGCGCCTTGCGCATCCTGGGCAGCGTGGAGCGGATTCTGGCGGAAGACACCCGTCGCACCCGCATCCTGTGTGATCATCATCAGATCAGAACTCCGGTGATCCATTTCGATGACAACAATGCCAAAAGGCTGGTGCCTGGTCTGGTGGAGGAGTTGCGGGCCGGGGCGCGTCTGGCGTTGGTATCCGACGCCGGCACCCCGTGCATCAGCGATCCCGGCGCTCTGCTTGCCCGGGAGGCGGCCCGGGTGGTGCCGGTGGTGGCTCTGCCCGGGGCCTCTGCCGTGACCACGGCCTTGTCGGGCAGTGGCCTGGCCGGGGAGCGGTTTGTCTTCGAGGGGTTTCTCCCCCGCAAGGGGACGGAACGGCGGCGGCGTCTGGAAGCCATGGTGGAGGAGCGGCGCACCGTGATCTTTTTCGAATCTCCCCAGCGTCTGGCCGATACCCTGGCGGAACTGGCCACGATGGGGGCCGGAGCGCGGGGCGGGGTGGTGGCCCGGGAGCTGACCAAGCTGTTCGAGGAGTACCAGCGGGGCAGCGTGGCGGAACTGGCGGCCCGGTTTGCCGGTCAACCCCCCCGGGGCGAGATCGTCGTGCTGCTGGAGGGGGGAGAGTTCGCCCCCCCGACCCAGGCGCAGGTCGAGGCCATGCTGGATGAGGCCCTGGCCGATGGTCTGGGGCTCAAACAGGCCTCCCGCCAGGTGGCGGAACGCACCCGTCGTTCCGCCTCGGAACTCTATGCCCTCGCTTTGACACGGCGTCAGGAGTGAGTGGGATCGCCTGTGCCGTGAACCATTTTATACTTGACCAAAACAGGATCCGTTTTTATGGTGAATGTTCGCAGGTTTCCGACAACCTTCCATGTGTGGATTTCAGAGGAATTGAATAAATTTTTGCTGGCGATCCGTGACCCCCTGACCCGGCCTTATCTTTTCTGGCCTCTGCTGGTCAGCGCTTCCCTGTTGTGGAATCTGTTTGCCAGCGAAACGGTGGTGGTTGGCGTGGTGGTCGGCGTGGTCCATCTGGGAGTCTTCGTCGTCGGCTGGCGTCTCATGCAGCAGGCGGCACAGGCCCACGAGCAGGAGCTTGACCATTTCGACGATCAGCTTAAGGCCTGGTCTTCGGAAAAAGCCTCCCTCAAGGATACCAACCGGAAACAGTACGCCCTGTTGAAGAAACTCCTCGACCAGTCCAAGCAACTGACCCGCCAGAACGAGGAGCTGGAAAAACAGGGACAGATCCGCGCGGTCATCAACCGTCTGCTGTTCGACTCCCTGGAGCCGCTATCCCTGCAGGAACATCTCGACGAGGCCATTTTTCTGATCACCTCCATTCCCTGGCTGGATTTTCAGGTGCGGGGGGCGATTTTCTTGTGGCATGAATCCACCCAGGAGCTGCGTCTGGTGGCCCAGCGGGGGCTGCCGGAACCCCTGCTGGAACTCTGCGCCCGCATCCGCGTGGGCCATTGTCTCTGCGGTCAGGCCGCCCGGCTCAAAAAGGCGGTCTACGCCCCCCATCTGGATCCGGGGCATGAGATCACCTATCCGGGGATCACCGATCACGGCGATTACTGTCTGCCCATCCTCGGGGGAGACCGGCTGATCGGCGTGCTCAATCTGCGGGTGGAGGCGGGCTACCTCTTTCCGGACGACGACAAGAATCTGCTGCAGCCGATTGTCAACACCCTGGCCGGGTTGATCATCCGTTGCCAGCAGGAGGAGGAGCTGAGTCTGGCCAAACGCAACGCCGAACAGGCCACCCAGGCCAAAAGCGCCTTTCTGGCCAACATGAGCCATGAGATCCGTACCCCGATGAATGCCATCATCGGCTTGAGCCATCTGTGTCTCCAGACCGAATTGAGCCGGCAGCAACAGGATTATCTTTTCAAGGTTCACAACGCCGCCAACTCCCTGCTGCGTCTGATCAACGACATCCTGGACTTCTCCAAGATCGAAGCGGGCCGCCTGGAGATGGAACGGGTCGATTTCGCGCTGGATGAGGTGCTGGACCGGGTGGTCTCCCTGATCGCGGTCAAAACCATGGAAAAGGATCTGGAACTGCTTCTGGACGCGGATCTGCAGGCCCCGTCCCATCTGGTGGGGGATCCGTTCCGGCTGGGACAGGTGCTGACCAATCTGGCCAACAACGCGGTCAAGTTCACCGAACGCGGCGCGGTGACGATCGCCACATCTCTGGTGGAAGAGAACGGGGAGTCGGTCTGGATTCAATTCACCGTCAGCGATACCGGCATCGGCATGACCCCGGAACAGATGGGAACGCTCTTTCAGGAGTTCAGCCAGGCGGACAGCTCCACCACCCGCCGCTACGGGGGGACCGGTCTGGGGCTGGCCATCACCCGGCGGCTGGTGGAGATGATGGGAGGAGCCATCCAGGTGGAAAGCGCCCCCGGAGTGGGCAGTCGCTTCACCTGTACCGCCCGGTTTGGCCGGTCTGGCCGGAGAAAGGAACCTTTCCATACCCAGTTGGCCGATCTCCATGGCTGCAAGGTGCTGGTGGTGGAGGATCACCCCCTGGCCGGAGGGATCCTGATCCGTTGTCTGGCCTCTTTGGGATTGACCGACGCCCACGCCGTGCCCCTGGCCATGACCCTGGAGATCCTGGAACAGGCCGAAGCCTCGGGCAGTCCATTCCATCTGGTGCTCATGACCGTGCCTCCGGACAACGGCGATGGTCTGGAGATCGCCGCACGCATCAAAAGCGGGCGGCAACCGGAACAGGCTCCGGTGGTGATTCTGGTCACCCCCCATGGCTACGAGCAGCATTATCAACAGGCGGATCGGCATCACCTGCTCGATGGTCTGCTGGTCAAGCCGGTCACCCAGGCCACGCTCTTCGACGCGGTGATGTGCGGCTTCGGTCGCGCCACCCGCAAGAGCCATCGGGAGCTGCCAGGCAACAATACCCGGAATCACGAACGACTCGTCGGCGCCCATCTGCTGCTGGCAGAGGACAACGAAATCAATCAACAGGTGGCCCGGGAGCTTTTGGCCAAGGTGGGGGTCACGGTGACTGTGGTGGAAAATGGTCGTCAGGCCGTGGACCGGATTGCCCATGAACATTTCGACGGAATTTTGATGGATCTGCAGATGCCGGTCATGGATGGACTGGACGCCACCCGGGCCATCCGGCGGGAAGGGTTCTGGGCCGCGGAGATCCCCATCATCGCCATGACCGCCAATGCCATGATCCAGGATCAGGAGGCCTGTCTGGCGGCTGGCATGAACGCCCATATCGCCAAACCCATCGATCCTCCCACCCTGTATGCCGTCCTGGCTCAATGGATCCGTCCTGCCCGGAGCGGAAATGTCGAACCGGTTGTCACCGAGGTCACCCCGCCATCCCCGGTTGCGGGGAGTCTGCCGGATCTGCCGGGTCTTGACACCGAGTCCGCCTTGCGGATCATGGGAGGCAACCAGACTTTATTTTTGGACATCCTGGTCCGATTTGTTCACAATCAACAGGACGTCTGCCGTCTTATGACCGGACAGATCGAACAGGGGGATTTCCCCACCCTGGAACGGACCGCCCATACCCTCAAGGGGATTGCGGCCACCATCGGCGCGCCGGGTTTGAGCGGCATGGCCCAGGCCATCGAACAGGGGGCCCGGGAACAGCCCGATGCCAATGCTCTGCAGGCTCTGGTGGAACAGACATCCCGGGAGTTGGGAGAGATCATTGCCGTGATCGTCAATGCCCTCTCCCTCGGCGCCGGGGAAGAGCAGACCGGGAGTCAGGAGGAGGATGGCGTCACGGACAAAAACGCCCTGACGCCTCTGTTCCAGCGGGTCGGAGCGCTGTTGCGGCATTTCGATTCCGATGCCGAGGCGGTCATCCGGGAGATGGAACCGTGGGTGCGGACCGGCGCGGATCGGCGGTTTCTCCGGGAGCTGCGCCAGTTGGTGGATGGATATGACTTTCAGGCCAGTTTGGCGACCTTGCAGGATTGGGCCGATCATCTTGGGGTGGCATTGGATGCGGAGGCGGCGTGACAGACATGAATAGCGTGAATACAGCCCATGGCAAGGAAGGGACCATTCTGCTGGTGGACGATCAGCCGGACCAGATCAAGGTGATCAAGGCGGCCCTGGATCAGCAGTTTTGCGTCAAGGTGGCCATTCGTGGCGAGATGGCCTGTCAGATCGCCGCCGGCGAGGGGATCGATCTGATTCTTCTGGATGTCCTGATGCCGGGCATGGATGGCTACGAGGTGTGTCGTCGTCTGAAGGGCAATCCGGCCACGGCGGATATCCCGGTGATCTTTCTGACCTGCAAGGACAGTCAGGACGACGAGACCGTAGGTTTGCAACTGGGGGCTGTGGATTTCATCCGCAAGCCCAGCAGCGCGTCGGTGGTGCTGGTGCGTTGTCGCAACACCATTGCCCATCAACGGGCCCGGGAGGATCTGCGTTGCAAGAACGAAGAGTTGCAACTGGCCCTCAAAGCCCGGGAGGAGATGGAACGCATTGGCCGCCACGATCTGAAAGGACCGCTTTCCGGGATTCTCGGTCTGCCGGAGATTCTCCTGCTGGATGACAACTTCACCCCAAGACAGAAGGATCTGTTGAAGCTGATCGAACGCAGCGGTTACATCATGCTGGACATGATCAACAAGTCCCTCGATCTGTACAAAATGGAGAACAACACCTACAAGCTCAATCCGGAGAGCTTCGACCTGCTGGAAACCCTGCGCCACATCTTGGGCGGGTTGGAAAAGCATCTCCATGCCAAGCGGATCCACGTCACAATCGAGCCTGAGTCCCTCCCCGGGGAGCCGGGAGAGTTCCGGATCATGGGAGAAAAGATGCTTTGTTACTCCATTTTTTATAATCTCGTGCTCAACGCCATCGAGGCCGCCAGTTCCCACAGTGAGATCCATATCGGTCTGACGGTCCGGGACGGCTTCGGCGTGATCCGTCTCACCAACCCTGGCGACGTGCCCGTTGAAATCCGCAAACACTTTTTTGACAAGTATGTCACCTCCGGCAAGCCTCATGGCACCGGTCTGGGAACCTATTCCGCCTGGCTGGCCACCAGAACCCAGGGGGGCAACATGGAACTGGAACCCCCCCGGCCCGCTCAGACCTCGGTGCTCGTCTCCCTGCCCCGCCCGGCGGCGCCCTAGACCGCGCTCATTTCGGGATGCCGACTTTATCTGCGGCAAGGACGCATGGCCGGAAAGACGCCGCGTTGCGGCCTGCTGGGCGCGCCAGGGAATTGCTTTGCAATTCCCTTTTGAAAAACGCGCCAAAGGCTTAAAGTCCCAGGGGCCTCATTCTTGGATCCCACCAGGGGGATAATCCCCCTGGCCCCCTATCTAAACCGCGCCCATTTCGGGATGTTGACTTTTGGAAAGCTTTTCCATCCCCCA
>JADGAB010000159.1 GCA_015232245.1 Magnetococcales bacterium
CCAAAAGCAAAGTCCCAAGGGCTTTGCCCTTGGATCCCACCAGGGGGATAATCCCCCTGGACCCCTATCAGTAAAACGACGCATCCCGAAATTTAGGACAAGATCCCCGATGCTGTTCAACTCCTACCTCTTCATCTTCGGTCTGCTGCCAATCGCCCTGCTGGGTTTTGCCGTTCTGGGCCGATCCGGCAGCAACGCGCTGGTCACAGGCTGGCTGGTGCTGGTCTCTTTTCTCTTTTACGGCTTGTGGAATCCGCAATTCATCCCGATTTTTCTGTTCTCCATTCTGTGCAACTATTTTTTCGGCGTCTGGATCAGCCAATCAGCCGGCCAACCGATTGGCCGGTTATTGCTCGGCCTGGGGATCACGTTCAACCTCCTGCTGTTGAGCTATTATAAATATTTCAACTTTCTGACCAGCAACCTCAACCCCCTGCTCGATACCCCATGGCCCATCGAACCCATTGCGCTGCCTCTGGCCATCTCCTTTTTCACTTTCCAACAAATCGCCTATCTGGCGGATGCCCATCGGGGTTTGGCCCGTGATCCCAAATTCATCCATTATTGCCTGTTTGTCACCTTCTTCCCCCATCTGATCGCCGGTCCGATCGTACACCACAAGGAGATGATGCAACAATTTGATCGCATGCGCTCCTTCACCCTGCAAGCCGATCACCTGGCCATCGGCCTGACTCTCTTTACCATCGGACTTTTCAAAAAGGTCATCATCGCCGACAAGCTGGCGCAATATGCCATTCCGGTCTTCAGCGCCGCCCACGCAGGGGCAGATCTCTCTTTGCTGGAAGCCTGGGGAGGGGCCTTGTCGTTCACTTTTCAGATTTATTTCGACTTCTCCGGCTATTCCGACATGGCCATCGGACTGTCGCGCATGTTCGGCATTCTGCTGCCCGCCAACTTCTATTCCCCCTACAAGGCCGGAAACATCATCGAATTCTGGCGTCGCTGGCATATGACCCTCTCCCGCTTTCTGCGGGATTATCTTTACATTCCCCTCGGAGGCAATCAGAAAGGCTTCCTCCGTCGCCATCTGAACCTGCTGATCACCATGGCTCTGGGGGGATTCTGGCACGGAGCCGCATGGACCTTTCTGGCCTGGGGGCTGCTGCATGGGGTCTGTCTGGTGATCAACCACGCCTTCCAGGCCATCCGGAAACGCTGGAGCATGCCTCCCGCCGGAGCCGGAGAACTTTTTTTGAGCCGCCTGCTGACGTTTCTTTGCGTTGTGGTGGGATGGGTTCTCTTTCGCGCCGAGGATTTTGACTCCGCGCGGCGCATTCTGTCAGGCATGATCGGCATGCATGGCGTCACGCTGCCTTTGGGCGCGGAAATCTGGCTGCATCGACTCGGGGATGCCGGCCAGCTGCTGACCCGACTTGGCATCGCCTGCGGAGAACTGCATTACTGGTACAAAGATGAAGCCTGGCGTTTGCTCCTGGCCATGGTGATCGTCTGGACCTTGCCCAACACGCAACAGATCATGCGCCATCATACCATCGTGCTGGAAAAGGTTCCCAGGCCGCTGGAGCCGGCGCCTGCCTGGATGATCTGGTCTCCCCGGGGGGTGTGGGCAACGGGAATGGGCGCTGTGGCGTTGTATGCCTTGTTTTCTCTGACCAACGCAACCGAATTCCTGTATTACCAATTCTGATGATCGAACATGCAAACCTACCTTAAAATCTTTTTATCGATAACAGGCGCCTTTGGCATCCTGCATGTTCTCTCCTTGTTCATCTTCATGGTGAACCCGCAATTTTTCTATTTCCGCGCCTGGGAATATTTCACCGATCTGGTCTACACAGGACAGGTGCCACCCGTCTGGAACGGCACGGAGTGGGAAGACCTGACCCGCAACCATTTCTTTTATTATCAGGCGAGTCGCCACACCACCGTCACCACCGATGGCGACGGCTTCCGCATCACCGCCAAACAGCCCGCCGCGCGCTATCCGGTCCTGATGACCGGCGACTCCAATATTTTCGGTTCCGGATTGAGCGATCAGGAAACATTACCCTGGCAACTCTCCGAACAGCTGGGCATACCTGTCTTCAACGGAAGCAGATCCAGTCTGGGCAATGTCCTCAAGCGCCAGGAACTGCAACAGGTCCGCCTGGTGATCGAATGCCTGATCGAACGCAATCTCAGCAATTCATCCAATCCTGCCAACCAGACGATGACCACGACGGATGGTTATCAACCCATCACAAGACATGACAAGGGTTATTTAGAAATACTGACCAACATTCCCGTCAACCGGTATTCCCTCCCCCATCGCGCGACGGCTTTGTTCAAGCGGTTCCAGGCCGACTGGAAGGTGTTCCGCAAAGGCGGAGCCGAGCCTTATTCCATCATGCGATACACGTTGCACCCGGAGGAGTTGACCCGGGATGTGGCACAGGTCGTCGCCAGGCAGGCGACGCTGCAACAGATGGGCATCGCCTATATTTTCGTTCCCATTCCGTCCAAACAGAGGCTCTATGCCGACAACCTGGATGAATTCACCCGTGAGTATACCAATCGCTTCATTGACCAGCTGCGCAAGCGCGACATCACCACCATCGATCTGGTGACTCCCATGCTGGCTCACAAGGATGAAGGTCTGTTTTTCCGGCATGATACGCACTGGAACGAAAAGGGAGCCGCATTGGCCGCCCAGGTCATTGCCCGGGAGGTGCGCACGGTTCAACCGCCCTTGGAGTAGCCGCACTCCAGGCAGGCCCTTTCCTCCCGGATCACTCCTGTTCCCGTCCATGGTAGTGGTGGCCGAAGGTATGCCATTCGGTCAGGGTCTGATCCGCGGCCAGTTTGATCGCTTCGGCCTCCACCAGCTCCCGGGGGGCGTCGGTCTTGTTGACGGCGCAGACCGCCATGATCAACCGGTGGGGATCCACCGCGTGCCGCATGGCGTACTCCTCGATGACGGGCATGTAACTGGAGTGGAACAACGCCAGACCGGAGACCACATTCAGGGAGTGGATCCCCCGGGATTCGATCAGGGGCTGAATGAATTTCCGACCGATCTCCATCACCTCCAGGGGATCCTGCCCGATTGGAAAGCCGGAGCGCAACATGGCGCACAACAACTGCTCGGTGCAGGCATTGCCGCCGCCGCGACCGAACCCCTGCAGGGAGGCATCCACCAGTTCCACCCCGAGTTCAAGGGCGGTCAGGGTATTGGCGATGCCCATGCCCAGATTGTCATGACCGTGAAACCCGAGGGGCAATTCCGGCAGCTCCCGTCGCACCGCCAGAATGTACTGTCGCAGCTCCTGGGGCATCATGCCTCCGGCGGAGTCCACCAGATAGACCAGATTGGCCCCATAGGCATGGGATTGGCGCGCCCGGGCGGCGAACTCCTCGGGGGAGCGGGCATAGGATTTCATGAAATTGGCGCAGACGTACATGCCCTGTTCTCTGGCCTTTTCGATAAAGGGACGGGAACTTTCCACCTCGTTGATGTTGGTGCCCACCCGGATGAAATCCATGCCGTGATCCGCGGCCATGCGGAGATGATCCAGCCGGGCGATGCCCGGAATGCAGAACATCCCCCAACGCTGGCTGACCACCCCTTCGGCGGCGGCGGCCATGTACTCCTCGTCCCGGGCCGCGGCCAACCCCTTGCCTGCCTCGGAGGCCCCCAGCCCCACCCCGTGGCCCACCTCGATGAGGGGAAAACCGGCCTGATCCAGCGCCTGGGCCAGGGCCCGGGTCTGTCGGGCGGTGAAGCGGAAGTTGATCACATAACTGCCGTCCCGCAGGGTGCATTCGAGAATTTTGGGGTGCAACATGGTCTGGTTCATGGATTTTTCTGAAATTGGAGGCGTTCCCGATAGAACTCTTCGATGCCGCCGGGCAGCCCTTCCACCCGGGGATGAAACCCCCATTGGATGCGGGGAAAACGGTGCCCGAGATAACCGGGATTGAGGCGGATGAACTCATGGCTGACCTGTCCGAGCTGCAGGTATCCGGAATAGAATGGATAGCTGGGATAATACTCCCCGGTGACGGTCTGTTGACGCAACAGATGGGCTTTTTTCTGGATCTCCTTGACCCGCTGATGGGTGGCCGCGGCCTCCTCCTCGAAAGGATAGGTGCGGGTCAGCCTGGACTCCATCTCCCAGGCTGCGGCAAAGATTTCGGTGGGACTGTTTTCGATGACGCTGATCTCCGACTCTTCGTACAGATAGAGCCGATGGAAATCGAGAATCGGACTGGTCAGGATCTCCTCATAGGTCAACATCCGGCCCAGGGAATGGGAGTAGTATTTCTTGTAGACGAACAGATCCCCGTCATTTTCGTTCGAGCCGCAGGAAAGGGGGTAGTTGGTCATCAACTGGGGTACGCCAAAGGCTTCGGCCACGGTGCTCGGACCCGAGGGCATGCCGAAATAGAAATCGCTGCAGGCGATGAAATAGGGTTCGAAAAAGGGTTCGTACTCTGGATGGAACGGTGCGTCGATGAAATGTTCCGGGAGATTTTTCAAGGGTTGCATGGTGCGGTCCCCGAACCGGACCACCCAGTAGCCTTTTTTCAGCAGGTAGACCAGGGCATAATAATAATTGGCGATATGGGCATTGCGAAAATTGTGATACTCCATGTTGCCCAGATAGCCCGCCTCCCGGACATGGAAGGTGACGATGCGGGCATTGCGGGGCATGCCGAGTTTTTCGCGGATTTTCCAGCCTTTTTCCACCTCTTCCCGGGTCAGGGTGGCGATGTACTGGCGGGGCTGATCGTGAAAGCGGTTGAGAAAATCGATGTAGGTGGTCATGGGTTCCGGATCCACCCAGATGGTGCGGGGATCTTCGGCCTTGGCCTGCAGATAGAGCTGTTCGGCCTCCTGGGAGCCTGCCACCCGGATGATCTGCAATCCCCGGCACAACACCTCCAGCACCGCCGGATTGGCGCAATCCCCGGGATTTTTTTCATGGGGCAACAGCAGGATCAGTTCACAGGCATGCTCCGGATGGAGATTGCGCACCTTGGCGATCCGCTGGGCGATCTCGCCGATCCGGCCAATCTGAAAGAATGAATAATAGGCCCTGGGTTTGGTGGACATGAATGACTCCGCCTTGTTGGAAGCGTGTGTGCTCCAAAGGGTGCATCCATGATCCATGCCAAGACGGGGGCTTGGAGAAGAAAATCACCCCCGTCCATCCGCCATCCGCACCGGTTGGGAGCCCTCTTCCAAGGCGGATTTGGCTTCCACTTCCGCCTGCGTTCCTCGGTGACCCCGGCGCATTCATACCCATTGAAACGCCTGCAATGCTGCAGGTACTTGATCAGTAGTCGGTGTTATTGAACACTTTCAAGAAGAGCCTGGGCATTCTGCGCTCCTATCCATCGCTCCTGTGGAATGGGTGAAGATGCGCGGGTATGTTTTTTTACGCCTTGAATAATCTCAAGCTTTTCAACATGTGTAAGCTTGCGGTTTGCAAGATTACCTGCCTGAATGGGATCAAGAGAGAGGGTTTTGGTTATAATTTCCTCGAATTCTTTTTTGCTTAAGACCCGAGGAGTACCGAATGGGGGTTCAGCAAAGGCTTGAACAATAAATGACATCTCGGAGTCAAGGGATTTGTCTTGCGAAAGAACAAATTTTGGCAACGTTTTTTGAACTACAATCTTGAAAATTTTTTTTGAAAAATAAACATCACTTACGCTCAAGGGAACATTATGCCATTCCTTATCATCAACGTGATAGACCTGCAATTCAATATCGCTCGGTATCCGTGATATCAAGGGAATGGACCAGTCACCATCATCACTTACAGTAAACTTCAGCACCCTCCCTTCCGAACGCATCTGGAGGGTTCCTCCGGCATAAGGAATCTCTCCTCCCGACACTGATCTAATAACCATGCGCCCATTGATAAAGGTTGGCGACATCAGAAGATATACAGAAGCGATCAAAACGACAAAAAAAGCAATAATTTTATATTTTTCAGGAAGATCTCTATACCACGCCTGAATCAGGTTCCACATGTCACTTTCTCCAGAAACAATTTTAGATACAAACCACACAGTACTGAACCATCTTCAGACTGACAAAGAATCTCAAAATGGTAACAACAGTCTTCAGAAAAGTCAACGACAAAAAATTATAACAATCATACCAGAACGCAAACTTCACACCCAATTGAAACCATTTAAAATTTCATCGGGCAGAACCAGCCATCGAGGTTATCACCTGGTTATAAACAACACTTTGCAAGCATCATGACCCTCACCCCCGTCCATCCGCCATCCGCACCGGTTGGGAGCCCTCTTCCAGGGCGGATTTGGCTTCCACTTCCGCCTGGGCCAGCAGGCGTTCCTCGGTGACCCCGGCGCGCCAGGGGGCCACGCCGATGCCCAAACGCAGAGTCACCAGCATGTCGGAGAGTTCATACCGTTCCCGGCTGAGGGCCGAATGCATGCTGTTGGCCAGGGCCAGGCCCCCGGGACCGTCAAGGCCGGGGCAGAGCAGGGAGAAATACTCCTCGCTCCAGCGGGCCAGATAATCTTCCGGACGGGGCAGCAGGGTGAGCCGGGCCGACAGGGCGGCCATCAGTTGACTGACCCGTTCCCGGCCCATGGAGCGGGTCATTTCCGCATGTTCGTCCACCCGGACGAACATCACCGCGAACACCCCTCCAGCCGGTTTTTTCTCTGTGGAGCCCGGCGCCGGCTCCATCACCCGGGCCAGACGGGCCAGAAAGGCGAAACGATTCGGCAAACCTGTGGACAGATCCACGAAACTCTCATCCCGGGAGGCCATCAGGGCGTTTTCCGCCCGGCGCAGCAGATTCTGAAACTGGGAGACCACCTGCTGATCTCTTGCCAGCGCCTTTTCCAGTTCTGTCACCCGGGACCAGAAACCCTGCTCTTCCGCCAGCAGGGCCTCCATCACCGCCTCCGGACGGGAGAGCACCTCATCGCTCAAGCCGTGCGCCCAGGCCGCGTTGGCCCCGTCCTTGCGGCCAATCAGCGCCGAGGCCTCCACCAGATCCGCCCCCAGAGTGGCCACGGCTTCGGTCATCCCTTTGCGCTCCCGGGCCCAGGAGGCGCGGCTGCGATGCTGGGTGGTGATGATCCGTCCCAGACGACGATAAAGATCGTGCCATTGCAGATTGGCCGGCGTCGAGCCGCCTCCCGAGGAGAGCACCACCTGAGGCGCCGCCTCCTCCTCTGCGCCGCTCTCCCAGACCTCCAAGGTCCGCAGGGCCTCGGCCACCAGTTCCGGAGCAAAGGGGGGCAGAGGCTCCCGACGTCCCCCCCGGGAGGCCGCCTCTTCGATCCAGGGCGCGATCTCCTCCATCAACGGCAACAGTTCCTCGCTTTCCAGCCGTTCCACGCGGCGCACCGCCCGGATCAGACGGCTGACCTGCACCTGCCGTTCCCGCTCTCCGTTCAATGCCGGTAGGGTCAGCCGTTCCAGAATCAGAATCGCCGCATCTTTGACTTCCGCCAGTTCCCGGGTGCAGGGGCCTCGGGTCAAAAGCTCCCGGACCGCCATGAAGGCACCCCGCAGATCGGGTTTGGGTTCTTCCAGCAAAGCCCGGATGCGTGTCAGTTCGCCGGTCAGACGTTCAGCTTTCATGGGCGTCCTCTTTCATTTCGTTCATCCGGAAGAGATCGAAACTGGTGAAAAAAAAGCGGGGGTCTGGGGGATTCCTCCCCCAG
>JADGAB010000015.1 GCA_015232245.1 Magnetococcales bacterium
CCAAGGGCTTCGCCCCTGGACCCCACCAGGGGGATAATCCCCCTGGACCCCTATATATAAAGGATTCCCTTCCCATGTCCGAAGCCCCCTCTTCCATCCACGGCAGCCACGGCGGGCCTTTGCTGCCCCATGCCGACGGGTTGGTGGAACTCTCGGTTTTTGAAACCGGCATTCCCCCGATTTTCCGTCTCTATTTTCTCGACGCGGCGCGACAACCCGTCCCCCCGCCAGAGGCGGAAACAGTCATGGTGGAAACCGAACGGCCCGGCGATGTACGGCAGGGCTTTGTTTTTCTCCACAAGGGGGATTATCTCGAATCCACCAGCGACATTCCGGAGCCCCACGAATTTCTGGTTCGGGTGACTCTGGAACAAGGACGGCAGCGGCTGGCCACTCTCTTTACCGAGGAGGGCCATGACCACGGTGATGGCAATCATGCGGAACATCACGAAACCGAAAAAGATCACGACCATCATGACCATCACGGCCACCACGACCATCATGACCATCACGGCCACGATCATGACCACGCACACGGTTCATCAGGCATTCTGGGTTGGCTGAAGGGAACCTTCGCCCACTCCCATGATGTGAGCGACAAGGTGGATTCCGTCATGGAGTCGAGCGAAAAAGGGATTCGCGCCCTGAAAATCTCTCTGGTGGGATTGGGAGTGACCGCTCTTTTGCAGGTGGCGGTGGTGATTTATTCCGGTTCCGTGGCTTTGATGGCCGACACCATCCACAATTTCGCCGACGCGGCCACCAGCATTCCCTTGTGGATCGCCTTCGCCCTGGCCAAACGGGGGGCCAACCGGCGTTTCACCTATGGTTATGGCAAAACCGAAGACGTGGCCGGGGTGATCATCGTGGGGGTGATCTTCTTTTCCGCCTGTGTGGCCGGTTACGAGGCTTTCCTCAAACTGATCCATCCGGCCCCCATGGAACATCTGGGCTGGGTGACCATGGCGGCGATCATCGGTTTTGTGGGCAACGAACTGGTGGCCGTCTACCGGATTCGCGTCGGAAACGAGATCGGCTCAGCCGCCCTCATCGCCGACGGGCAGCACTCCCGGGTGGATGGCTTCACCAGTCTGTCGGTGCTCATCGGGGTGTTCGGCACCTGGATGGGCTTTCCGATCCTCGATCCTCTGGTGGGGATCGGCATTACCGTGGCCATTCTCTTCATTGTCAAGGATGCGGCCAAGGCGGTGTGGCACCGACTGATCGACGGCATCGAACCGGAAATCCTCGACGAAATCGCCCATGCGCCCGCCCATGTCCCGGGAGTGCGGGAGGTGCGTTCGGTGCGGGCCCGCTGGATCGGTCACAAGGTCTACAGCGATGTCACCATTGCCGTGGACGGAACACTGCCGGTTCAGGTGGCAACCGACATCACCAACGCCGTGGAACGCTCCCTGCGGGAGCATGTCCGACTGCTCGGCGAGGTGGTGGTGCGGGTCCAGGCTTGATTTCGCGCCTGATGAGGGTTATCTTGATTGCGATAAACCGGGGCCTGCCCAGGCCCCGGAATCAAGTCAAAGTCCTGGGAAGAGAACCCCAGACCCCCTCTTCTTATCAATTCAGCATGGTTGACCCACTATGCTCCAGTTTGAATGGCCATGGATTGCTCTGCTGCTCCCTTTGCCCTGGCTGATTCGCCTCCTGGTCCCGGCCCGACCCGAGACCATTCCGTCCGCCCTGGAAATCACCATTCTGGATGATCTGCGGGATTCCCTGCAAAATTCCTTCGCTCCCAGAAGTTTGCGCTCCAGACGCTGGCGCCGCTTTGCGGCGCTGCTGGCCTGGCTGTTGCTGATCCTGGCCACGGCCCGACCGGTCTGGCTGGGAGAGGCCATCGACATTCCGGCCAGCGGTCGGGATCTGATGTTGGCCGTGGATCTGTCCGGCAGCATGCAGACCCGGGACTTCCGGGTGAACGATCGCCCGGTGGACCGGCTCACCGTGGCCAAACAGGTGGCGGCGGAGTTCATCCGCCGCCGGGTCGGCGACCGGGTGGGATTGATTCTGTTTGGTCTCAACGCCTATCTTCAGGCCCCGTTGACTTTGGATCGGGAGACCACGGCCCATCTGCTGGAAGAGGCGGAAATCGGTCTGGCAGGCAAGGAGACGGCCATCGGGGAGGCCATCGGTCTGGCGGTCAAGAAGTTCCGGGAAGGTCCGAAGAACAGCCGGGCATTGATTCTGCTCACCGACGGGGCCAATACAGCCGGGGTGGTGGCCCCCCTCAAGGCGGCCCAACTGGCGGCGGATGCGGGAGTGAAAATCTACGCCATCGGCGTGGGCGCGGACGAGATGACCGTGCGCACCCTTTTCGGCACCCAGAAGGTCAATCCTTCCACGGATCTGGATGAAAAGGTCCTCACGGAGATGGCCGATCTGACCCATGGGCGCTATTTCCGCGCCAAGGAGACCTCCCGACTGGAGGAGATCTACCGTCTGCTGGACGAACTGGAACCGGTATCCCGGGAGACCCAGGCCCATCGGCCCACCACCGCCCTGTTTTTCTGGCTGCTGATTCCGGCCCTGCTGCTGGGGATGGTGGTATTGATCGATTATCAGCGACACGGGACGAACCGGTGATGAGCGCGTTTCATTGGCTGCGTCCCGGCTGGCTGCTGGCGCTTCTGCTGCTGATTCCGTTATGGTGGTGGCTGCGCGGACGTTTGGAGTCAGGCCAGGGAAACGACTGGTCCGCCGCCTGCGACCCTCATCTGCTGCGGCGCCTGCTGCGACAAACGGCAACCACCGCAACCGGTCGGCATGGACCGCATCTGGTGATTCTTGCCGCAGCCTTGACCATGCTCGCCATGGCCGGACCGGCCTGGCAAAAGCTTCCCCAACCGGTATTTCAACGGCAAAGCGCCTGGGTGGTGGTACTGGATCTCTCCCGATCCATGGATGCCACGGACATTCAGCCCAGCCGTCTGGAACGGGCGCGTTTGAAGATCGCCGATCTGATCAAACGCCGCCGGGAAGGAAGCACGGCCCTGATCGTCTTTGCCGGAGAGGCCTTCGCCGTCACTCCTCTGACCACGGACGGGGAGACGATTCTGGCCCAACTGCACGAATTGACCACGGAAATCATGCCGATGCAGGGAAGTCGTCCGGATCTGGGCCTCGCCATGGCGGAACGGATGCTGGCCCAGGCCGGTTTGACCTCCGGCACGGTATTGTTGATCACCGACGGAGAGTTGGCACCGGCCACCCTGGAAAAGACCAGACATCTGCGTCAAAAAGGTCATCGCCTTTCGGTACTGGCGGCAGGCACGGAAAGTGGCGCCCCGGTTCGGATCAAAGGAGGAGGATTTCTCCAGGACAGCCAGGGCGCCATTGTCATGCCCCGGCTCAACGAGGCCCCGTTGCGGGAGTTGACCCGGGAGGGGGCCGGACAGTATGCCCGGTTGAGCAACGATGATGCGGATCTCGATCAACTGCTGGCCGAAGATGAGCTGGACCGTCTCCACGAACAGCCCACCCGGACCTCCCAGTCCGCGGATCTGTGGCACGAGGAGGGACCGTGGCTGTTGCTGCCGGTCATCCTTTTGGTTTTACCGGCGTTTCGTCGCGGGGTATTGATGTTTGGACTGCTGCTGACCCCTCTTGCCGCCCAGGCCGACTCCTTAAGCTCCCCATGGCAGAGGCCGGATCAGGCGGCGCATGAGAAATTCCTGGCGGATGATTTCCAATCCGCGGCGGAAGGGTTCACCGATCCGGCATGGAAAGGGGCGGCGCTTTACAAATCTGGCCGCTTTGCCGAAGCGCTCCAGGCTCTGGAACCTTTGGACAGCGCCGACGCCTGGTACAACAAAGGCAACGCCCTGGCCCGTCTGAACCGGCTGGATGAGGCCATCTCGGCCTATGATCAGGCATTGCAGCGGGATCCCAAACATGAGGATGCCCGCCACAACCGGGAACTGGTCAAGAAGCAACAACCACCCAAGCCCCCGGAATCCAGGCCCCAGGAGCAAAAGCAGGAGGAAGGGTCCAAAGATCCCAAGGATTCGGAACAAAAAGATGACCAGGATGGCCCGACCGGCAAAAATCCGGAGAAAGGGGCCGAAGAGCCGAAAAACGGGGCCAGGGAGTCCAAACCCGGGGAGGAAAAGGGGGATTCCCAGGCCCAGAAGGATCCGTTAACTGAATTATCGAAAGACAAGGAAGAGTCATCCTCCCCTCCCCAGCCCCCTCAACCCGACCCCACCCAGGGGAATCCGCCTCAACCAACGGACCGGGAATCCCCCCGGGTTGCCGACCAGGAGATGAACGAGGCGCAACAGGCGGACGAACAGTGGCTGCGGCGCATTCCCGACGATCCGGGGGGACTGCTGCGACGCAAATTTCTCTATCAGTATCAAAGGCAGGGACAATCCCGCCGGGAGGCCAATCCATGGTGAACCCTACCCGTTTTGCCATCATGCCCGCCCTGCTTTTCTGGCTGGCCATCCACCCCCTTTGGGCCGGAGAGATCCAGGCCCGCACTTCCCGGGATCCGGTCCGCCAGTCGGAATCCTTCGCCCTGATCTTCTCCACCGGGGAGAGCCCGGACGGGGATCCGGATTTCGCCCCTCTGGGCAAGGATTTCGACATCCTCGACCAACAGAAAAGCACCAATTTTCAGTTCATCAACGGACACAAGAGCCACTCGATCACCTGGACCGTGGAGTTGCTGCCCAAACGCGGCGGAGAAATCGCCATTCCCCCGATCGCTTTTGGCAAGGATCGCAGCACCCCGTTGACGGTCAACGTCCAGTCCGGGGCGGGCAAGAGCGACTCCCAGGCCGGGACGCCGGAGGATGCGGGACTGCTGCTGGAGACCGAACTGAGCAACAAAACCCCATATTTGCAGGAGCAGACCATTCTCACCCTGCGCTTTCTCAATGCGGTGCCGATTGCCGGGGCCTCCCTGGCCGAACCGAAAATCCTGAAAGGGGATGCGGTGATCGAAAAACTCGGGGAGGACCAGGCGTTCGAGACCACCCGCCAGGGACGGCGCTTTGTGGCCACGGAGAGACGTTACGCCCTCTTTCCCCAGCGCAGCGGAACACTGGAGCTGGAACCTGTTCCCCTGACCGTGCAGATGCCCGGCCAGGGAGGAAGCAATCTTTTGAAAGAGTTTCTCAGCGATCCTTTCATCCGCAACCTGCCCCTGGGAGCAGGACGCCCCGGACGCACGGTGCGTCTGAGCAGCCAGCCTTTGCAACTGGAGCCCAAAGCCATCCCCTCCTCATGGCACGGTTCTCCCTGGTTGCCGGCCCATCGGCTGATTCTGGCGGAGAAGTGGAGTCCGGATCCTCCCCGTTTTCAGGCAGGCGAACCGGTCACCCGCACCATAACCCTCATGGCCGACGGTCTGACCGCCGCCCAACTGCCTGGGATTCCGCAAAAGAGTCTGGAAAACCTCAAGCTCTACCCGGATCGTCCCCTCTCCGAAGACCAGAAGACCCCCACCGGCATCATCGGCAAGCGAACGGAAAAACTTGCCATCCTCCCCGCCACTCCGGGAGAGCACATCCTGCCGGCCATCGAGATCCCCTGGTGGAACATCGACACCCAGAAAGCCGAAGTGGCCCGGTTGCCGGAACGGCGCATCACCGTGTTGCCCGCGCCCGGCGGCACCCAGACCCCGGCACCGACGGCCCAAGCCCCGGTTTCTCCCGAACCCGTCCAACCCAAAGCCGAGGTTCCACCTCCACCCCCAATCTCTCCCAAACCAGTCCCCTCACCTGTGACAGGCGCGTCCGCCTCCCCGGCCAATCAAGAGACCCTCTGGCCATGGGTCGCCCTGGGGTGCGGTCTGGGCTGGCTGGGAACCGCCCTGTGGTGGTGGCGCTCGGCCCGGAATCGCCGGACAAGCCTCCGGATCCCATCCGGATCCCGTCCGGACCCAGACAAACTCACCCGTCAGGCGCTCCAAAAGCTGCGCAGCGCCTGCGAGGCCAACGATCCCCGCCAGGCCCAAGAGGCGCTGTCCCAGGTTCCGCAATGGCGCTCCCCAGCCATGGAGATGGAGATCTCCCGTTTAAACGCCGCGATGTACGCCCCCAATGCCAGCCCCTGGCAGGGAGGCCCGCTTTGGGCGGCCTGCCAGGCGGCCCAACAGGCGGCCCAGGCAAAACCGGCCCCAGGCGACCCCAACCTCTTGCCGCCTTTGTACCCCTCATGAAAGCCATGCGACCATCGCACTTGAACCGAAACCATTGCGGGATGCGTTGTTTTACTTGACAGGTTTCCAGGGGGATCATCCCCCTGGGTGGGATCCGGAAATGAGGCCTTTGGGATTTTGCTTGTGACTTTGGCGCGCTTTTCAAAAGGGGATTGCGGAGCAATTCCCTTGATCGCCCAACACAGCCGCCGCAGGCGGCGTCTTTGGGTACGGTTTCAGATTGCGGCGAGGGAGGCCCGTTTGCTTCTCTGGCGGGAAAAGAGCGCCTCCATGACGATCACCTTCAGACGATCGTAAGGGGTGGGCTTGTGCAGCACCTCCACATCCGCCGGCACCCCGCCCTTGGCTTCGATCTGCTCAGGCCCCATGGCGGTGACCACGACAATCCGGGTCCGGTTGAGTTCTGTGGACTCCCGCAGGGCGCGGAGCATCTGGAATCCATCCATGGCGGGCATCATCAGGTCGGCGATGATCACCTCGGGTTTGTGCAATCCGGCCTGGATCAGGCCGTCATAGCCATTTTCCGCCAGCAACAAACGCACGGGCAACTCCCAGTTGGCCACCACGGCCAAGGCGATCTCGCGGAGATTCTCGTCATCTTCCACCAAAAGCAGGATCAACTCTTCCAGATCCGGATCCTGCAACTGCTCCCGGCGTTTGGCCAGCAACAGGTTGATGGAACTCATCGGGATGCGGCAATGCCCCCCCGCAGTTTTCCAGGATTTGATGATGCCACGCTCCATCCAGTAGTGAATGGTCCTCTGGGAGACGCCCAGGATCTGGGCGGCTTTGGAGGTGGTGACAACGGGATCAGTGGCTTCCGGGGTCCGGGACAGAGGCATCGCGCTACCAAAACATTCAAGAGAGGAGACCTGCAACCTTGCATGTATTGCAAAATTTGCAGCAGAGCCATAAATTTCAGACTTGAATGGAAATCATACAGCAAACATGGTGTCCAGGCAAGGAAAAAGTTGCCAATGTTATACACAAACAATCATTAATGCTGCGACAAAAGAAATCACGGCACCTCAAAATTGATCCGGTCAATAAATTCTGAAAAAAGCGCAAACCGTGAAAATAAAAAACTTGCAATGCTGGCAACGCCAGCAAATAATACAAACCAGCCATACTCAGACAGAAAAAAAACCGACAGAATCACCCCATCAATTCTTTTTTATGGGAAAGGAGCACGGCAATGGTTACTATACACATCAACGGCGCACAGTACCATTTCGATTCCCTGCAAACTGCGGAGCGGGAAGCCTTGGCCCATCTCTACGAACTCCACACCGAGGTCATGCGGGCCAAACGCAATGCCAGAAAACTCGACGGACTGCTCTTCGCGACTCCTTACCGGAATCGCGAAGAGGAAAAAGCCGCGCACCTGCGAGAGGAGGTGCGTCTGTGGCACGATTTGCGTCGCGTGGCCACCCATACCAGACATCAGGGAGAGTGATGCTCACAGGCCCGATGTCTCACCATTCATGATGGCAGGATGCTTCAATCAATGCGGAGAATACAGATGGAAACCAGCAGTGGAATCGGCAGTGTGATCAAATCCGGGCTCTTTACCGAGACCCAGAAAAGCGGTGCAGCCACGGAACGACACCCCATCGTGGTCACGGTCTCCCGCACCTTCGGCTCCAACGGCGGCAAAATCGCCGAACTGCTGGCCGAACGCCTTGGCGTGACCTGCTACGGTCACTCCATGATCGACGAGATGATGAACAAGACCCAAACCACCAAAAAGCTGATGTCCCTCATGGACGAGAAGCTGCCCCGGGCCATCGACAGTTTTCTCTACTCCCTGTTTGTCAAGCCCGAGCAGTCGGTGACCGGCTATTACAAGAACATCATCAAGACCATTCTGAACATCGCCAAAGGCGGGGGGGTCATCGTGGGACGGGGCGCCAGGCTGATTCTGGCTCATGATCCTCACGTCTTCCGGATCCATATCGAAGGGACCAAGGATGTCTGCATCAAGCGTGTGGCGCAACGGGAAGGGATCACCCTGGATGCCGCCAAACGCAAAATCGGCGACACGGAAAAAGAGCGTTCCCGCTTTCTCAAGGGATTGTTCAAGCGCTATCCCAACAGCCGCACCTATTACGACCTGGTGCTCAATTCGGATCGCATCGATCCGGTGCACGCGGTGGACATCATCGTCAACGCCATGGAACGGATGGGTTACATCAGCGTCGAACAGGCCCAGCAGCAGAGTCAGGAGCATCGTCACGCCGCGCCTCCGGCCCAGTTCCAGCCGCTGCCCCCGCTGCATCTGGGGTTGCACTTCCTGGTCGTGGAAGACGAAAACGAATTCTTCTCCCTGATCAACGGCTGGCTGGAGACCTGGCCCGCATCCGATGACAGCAAGGAGTCCGGTCGCTCCCAACCGCTCCATCTGACCCATGCGAAAAGCTTTCAGGAAGCGGAAGAGTTTCTGGAGCACAACCAGTACGATCTGGTACTGCTGGACCTCAATCTCTCCGACAGCCGGGGCCTGGAGCAGACCTTCGGACGCATGAACCAGAAGGTCCGCGACACCCCCATCATCGTCTTCACCGGCATGGACGATGACAAGAAAGCCATTCAGGCGGTCGAGGAAGGGGCCCAGGACTATCTGGTCAAGGGGCAGGTGAACCGGAAAATTCTGTTGCGTTCCATCCGGCACGCCTTGTCCAGGTACCGGATCATGAAGGCTTCCGGAAAAAAATGACCGGTCTGCAAGGAGGCTGCCATGTCCCGGATTCTGATCATCGATGACGATGAACCTTTTCGGATTCATCTGGCGACATTGTTGCGGAATAGCGGTCACATGGTCCTGGAGGTCGAGTGCGCTCTGGAAATTTTGGACAAGATCGCACTCGACCCGTATGATCTGCTGATCACGGATATCTTCATGCCCGGAATGGATGGGTTTGAACTGTTGTCCATGCTGTTGCGGCATCACCCGCGCATCCGGGTGATTGCCATGAGCGGTGGAGGGGGTCACATGAGTCCTGCCCTGGCGCTCAATATTGCCAAGAAACTCGGGGCAATGGAACTGATCCGCAAACCGTTCGCATATGGCGATGTGATGCAGACCGTGGAGCGGGCGTTGCGATCCCCGCCAGAATGAACCTGCGGCAGAAATTATCAGAGAATCAATCTTTAAAGAGGCATATGCCATGGCAACAATTCTGGTGGCGGATGATGACGAGAGCTTCCGGGTCTATCTGGTGACGATCCTCAAACAGGCGGGACACACGGTTCTGGAGGCGGAAGACGGTCAAAGCGCCATGGAACGGTTTGCCGCCTCCCCCGTGGATCTGATCATCACGGACATTTTCATGCCCAAGATGGACGGCATCGATCTGTTGTCCGCACTGCTGATGGATCGTCCCCAGACCCGGGTCATCGCCATTTCAGGCGGCTACAAGGCGATGAGCTCCCAACTGACTCTGGAAATGGCCCGCTCCTTCGGCGCCATGGACATCATCACCAAGCCGTTCCAGGCCGCCACCGTTTTGCAGAAAGTGACCCAGGCTCTGGAATCCGAATGACACACCATCTTTAAATAAAGAAGGCCAACACGCCATGAACGCCCATGCGGAATACCAGGAACTGACGGATCAGCAGAAACTGATCGACATGCGACAGGAACTCGAAGGCGGTTTTCAGACCGTCATCCGTCACTATCAGGCAGGCATTCTCCATCGACCGGAAAAGATCCGTCAGGCAGTGCGGGACAACGATGCCGAGCGGGTCTCCATGGAGAGCCACTCCATGAAAAGCGTCTGCCGTCAGGTGGGACTGATGAACATGGGCGAAATGGCCGCTCGACTGGAAACCATCGGCAACGCCGGGGATCTCTCCGGCGCCGAGGAACTGATCGAACGGTTGATCGCCTCCAGTGTCACGGCCAATCACGAACTGACCCGGTTCTGTACCGGGATGGAGCTGCCGAAACCCTTTTTTAGCCGTGCCGCGCATGATGAATAGATTTTTTATATTTTACAAACACTTTTCCATCAAACGAGGTCGAGATGAACATCTGCGCCCCAACGGGCCAAAAGAGTCTCATTCTCATCGTCGATGACGACGCCCAGAGCCGCGACTCCCTGGCCGCGTTTCTGGAACAAAACGGCTATGACGTCGCCACGGTCAAGGATGGTCAGGAGGCGTTGCATTTCCGTACCCTGACCATTCCGGATCTCATCCTTCTGGATGTGCTCATGCCCAATCTGGACGGGCTGGCCACCTGCCGGGCGTTGCGCAAGGAGTCCATCTCCCCCCGCATTCCCATCATCATGCTCACCGGACTCTTCGACGCCTATTCGGTGGATCATGCCTTCGAGGCCGGCGCGGACGATTATGTCACCAAACCGATCCATTGGGCCGTGCTGCGCCAACGGATCCGGCTGCATCTGGAACGCCGCGACATGGAGGCCAGAATCCGCCATCAGGCCACCTTCGATCCGCTCACCGATCTGCCCAACCGGACCCTGTTTCTGGACCGGTTGCAGCATGCCATCTCCATGGCGGTGCGCAACCAGGAGTCGTTGGCGCTTCTGTTCGTCGATCTGGATCACTTCAAGGAGGTCAACGATACCCTGGGACACGCCGCGAGGGACGAATTGTTGCGTCAGGCGGGGATCCGTCTCAAGCATTGCGTGCGTCATTCCGACACCCTGGCCCGCCTGGGGGGAGATGAATTCACCATCATCATCTCCAACGTCTGCCAACCCCCGGAACCCCAGATCGTGGCGGAAAAGATCCGCTCCACCCTCTCCCTGCCCTTTGACCTGCATGGCCGGGTGACTTCGATCTCCGCCAGCATCGGCATCACCCTGTTTCCCACGGATGCGGACAGTCTGGAAACCCTCCTTCTCAATGCGGATCAGGCCATGTATCAGGCCAAAAATCTTGGAAGAAACCGATATCAATTTTTCACGCCCCCCTGAACTGACCCGGTTTGAGCATCAACTGGCGAAAATGACGCGCAGGACTTGACTTTATGGATTAATTCGAAATATATCCAAGCATTAAAAAACGCTTCATCAGGAAACAGGCCCAGCAGGGGGAACGGGATGCAGGAGTCATTTCACGGCCTTTTCGGCGGATGTCAATCGCCGTTGCGCTTTCTGGCGGGTCTGACTCTCCTGGGCATGGGTGAAACAGCGATCACGCTGCTGCTTCCCCATGCTGCCGAGAATTGGGCCACCACAGGGATCGTGCTTGGAGTGTTCTTCGGCATGACCGCCTGGAATCTGGCCATCATACTGATCTTCTTTCACCTGCCTCTATTCCGGGAACTGATCAACCGGCAGTGGCTCCACACCACCCATCAGGCGTTGAGCGACCGGATGCGCCAGGTGGCCAACGTGCAGCAACTCGGCGAAATGACCCTGAAATTTCTGGCCGAAAATCTCCAGGCCATCAACGGGGTGATCTATCTGAACCGGGAAGAGAACCGCCTGTACTGGCTGGCGGGGATCGGCACCCCGGCCCGGAACGTCACCCCGCAGACTCTCATGCCCGGGGAAGGGTTGCTTGGTCAGGTGGCCGTGACCCGCATGCCCAGCCGGATTCAGGAAATCCCGGTGGAACCGTTGCGCATTCAAGCCCAACTGCTGGAGACCTGGCCGAAGGATGTCTTCGTGACCCCTTTGCTGCATGACGGTCAACTGCAGGGGGTGCTTGCCCTGGGATCCAGGATTGGCTTCAACACGCATCAACTTCTCTTCCTGGAAAAAACCGCCGAAACCATTGCCCGTGCCATTGCCGGGGTGCAATCCAATATGGCCCGGCAACAACTTCTGGAGGAGAGCCGCAAGAAAACCGACGAGTTGGCCATCAACCAGCAGGTGCTGCGAGGCACCATCGAGCTTCTGGAACAGACCAGCGGTTTCAAGTCCCGATTTCTGGCCAACATGTCCCACGAATTGCGCTCTCCCTTGAACAGCCTGCTGATTCTCGCCCAACTGCTGCAAGAGAACAAACAGGGCAATCTCACCCCCAAACAGGTGGAGTTCGCCTCCACCATCCATGCCGCCGGATCCGATCTGCTGACCCTCATCGATGAAATCCTCGATCTGGCCCGAATCGAGGCGGGCCGGATCCGCATCTTCAAGGATCCGGTGAAGATCTCCGATCTGGCCACGAGCCTGGAGCGGCTCTTCGTGCACATGGCCCGGGAAAAACGGCTGGAATTCAACGTGATCCTGAAAGGCCCCCTGCCTCTGGCCATCCGCACCGACCGCACCCGGGTGGAACAGATCCTCAAGAACCTGATCACCAATGCCATCAAGTTCACCCATTCCGGAGGAGTGACCGTCGTTTTCCGACAGATCCGGGAGTTGGACGGCGAGCGGATCGCCATGTCGGTGGCCGACACCGGGGTGGGCATTCCCCGGGATCAGCACGGGGAGATCTTCGAGCCTTTCCGGCAACTGGACGACGGGGCCAACCGCAAATACGGCGGCACGGGGCTGGGACTGGCCATATGCAAAGAGTTGACCCAATTGCTCAACGGTCGGATCGAACTGATCAGCGAAGAGGGCAAGGGAAGTCTGTTCACCCTTTATCTGCCGTTGGAACACGTGGAAACCCCGCTTCCGGTGGCAAGCGCAGAGCAACATCATGAAGAACGGAAAATGGGGGGCATCGATGGCATTCCCGATGACCGGCGGCGTCTCGGTCCGGATGACCGGTCGGTACTGCTGGTGGGCATGGATTATCACAAGATCCGCGCCCTCGGGGAGAGCGCCCGATCCCTCGGCTTGAGTGTGATCGTGGCCGGAGATCAGAGCGCGGCTTTGTTCCTGGCCAATTTTCTGCGACCCATGGGAGTGATCATCGCCGGGGATCTTCCCGGCGTGACCACGCTCCCCATGATCAAGCGCCTGCGTACCACGGCGGGGCGGGACCGGCTGCCGGTATTGTATCTTCATCCGGCCAACGCTTCCCCCTCCGGGGATCTCTCCCTGGAAGCCATCCAGGCTTTCCCCATGCTTCACGGCAGCAACCAGACCAGTGCCGAGTGTCAACAATTTCTGCAGTCGCTGACGACCTCTTCCCTTGCCGCGGGCGGAGCGCAAGAGGATCTTCCTCCTGGGCAACTGCAAAGCGCGCTCATGACCACCCGAGCGCCGGAATTCCGCCCCCCGGAATGCAACCTGGCCGGCAACCGGTTGCTGCTCATCGACGACGACATCCGCAACATCTTTGCCCTGACCAGTCTGCTGGAAGAAAAAGGGTGTCAGGTGATCATGGCGGAAAATGGCCGGGTGGCCTTGGAGATCCTCAAGCGTCGTCCTGCCATTGACATGATTCTCGTGGACATCATGATGCCGGACATGAACGGCTACGAACTGCTGGGAGAGATCCGCCGCCAGCCTCCCTGGCGGGAGATTCCCATGCTGGTGATCACCGCCAAGGCGATGCAGGGGGAGAGGCAACGGTGTCTGAATGCAGGGGCATCGGATTATCTTTCCAAACCGCTGGACACCCTGAAGCTTCTGTCGATGATGCGTCCCTGGCTCGACAGGAACCACTAAAGATGGCCATGAAACCACACATTCTCATCGTGGATGATCTGGACAACAACCTCACCGCCACCGCCGGACTGCTGGCGGATCTGGACGCGGAGATGGTTTTGGCGCGCAACGGACGCGAGGCGCTGCTGCAGATGACCAGACAGGAATTTGCCGTGGTGCTCCTGGATGCCCACATGCCGGACATGGACGGCTTTGAGGTGATCCGGTTGATGTCCGGCGTCAGCCGCACCCGCACCATGCCGATCATCTTCATGTCCGCGGTCTTCAAGGATGATCAGCACGCCCTGACCGGTTACGATCTGGGGGCGGTGGATTATCTGGTCAAACCGTTCCCGCCGGAATTTCTGCGGGCCAAGGTGAAGGTCTTTCTGGAGATGTACCGGCAGAAAGAGCAGATCCATGCCCAGGAGCGCGCCATCCGGCTGTTTCACAATCTGCTGGACGACTCCAGCGACGAGATTTTGATCTTCGAGTTGACCACCGGACTGCTTCTGGAGGCCAATGCCACGGCTTTCAAGCGCCTCGGGCTGACCCGGGAACAGGCGGTGGGAGAGTTCCATCTGGAAGACTGCCATCTGCTGATCGGACAGGACCGGATGATGGAGACCCTGGTGGAACGGATACGCCACATTGGCCGGTTGAGCGTGGAGGGAGAGTATTACGACCGCTCCCGTCAGCGCCATTATACGGAAACCAATCTGCAATTTCTGACCCAGGGGGATCAGAGCTATCTTCTGGCGGTATTGCGGGATGTCACGCAACGCAAGCAGACCGAACTGGCCTTGAGTCTGGCCCAGGCGGAAGCCAGCCAGGCCAGCCAGGCAAAAAGCGCGTTTCTGGCGGCCATGAGCCACGAAATCCGCACACCCATGAACATCATCCTCGGCATGGGGGATGTTCTGAACGAAACCCCTTTGTCCCAGACACAGAAATACTATCTTTCCATGCTGCGCACCGCCGGATCCAATCTGCTGCTTTTGATCAACGACATTCTGGATCTGAGCAAGGTGGAGGCCAACAAGCTGGAGATCCTCGCCGAACCGGTCTCACTGCGGGAGGTGGCCACCGAAGTCACCGACATGCTGCGTGTACTGGCCACCAACAAGGGGCTCTCCTTGCAGTTGCGCCTGGACGCCGCCCTGCCGGAATGGATCCTGACGGATGCGTTGCGCCTCAAGCAGTGTTTCTACAATCTCATCAGCAACGGTCTGAAGTTCACCGATCAGGGGTGGGTGGTGGTGGACATCGGCATCCATCCCGAAGAACCGGACTCCCTGCTGGTGGTGGTGGCCGACAGTGGCATCGGCATCTCTCCGGACCATCTGGAGACCATTTTCGAAAGTTTCACCCAATCCGATTCCGGGATCTCCCGGCGCTATGGGGGCACAGGGCTGGGACTCTCCCTGACGCGCCGCCTGCTGGAAATGATGGGAGGACGGATCTGGGTCGAAAGCCGATTCGGCAAAGGCAGCCGGTTTCACTTCACCCTGCCGTTGCGTTCCGCTTCCGCCCCGACGACGCAACCATCCGGAATGGATCTGCCTGGGTCGGAACAGCGCCCGGTACGACCCTTGCGGATTCTGGTGGTGGAGGATATGGAAGAGAACCGGGAGCTGTTGAGCATCTATCTGGAAAACACCCCGCACCAACTGGCGATGGTCAACAACGGCGCGGAAGCGGTGGAACAGGTCAAACGGGAGCGGTTCGATCTGGTGTTCATGGATATCGAGATGCCGGTTTTGAACGGCCTGCTGGCCACAAAACAGATCCGCGCCTGGGAGCGGGAGAGCGGCCAACATCCACCCCTGATCATCGTCGCCCTGTCGGCCCACTCCATGACCGGGGAGGCCCGGCAATGCCAGGAGGCGGGTTGCGACGATCATCTGGGCAAACCCATCAACAAGAAAACCCTGCTGGCCGCCCTGGATCGGTATGGCCGGATCAACCCCTGACCGGTCGGAAGTCTAACCCTCCGGCTCCTGCAACACGATGGTGCGCAACACATCCAAAAGCGCCTGCTTGCGGATCGGCTTGGAAAGATAGAGGGTACAGCCCGCCTCACGGCTGCGTTCCATCTCCCCCTCCATGGCATGGGCGGACAGAGCGATGATCGGTACCGGTGCTCGTCCCTGTTCCTGTTCCCATAGGCGAATTTTTCTGGCCGCCGTATAGCCATCCATGCGGGGCATCTGCACATCCATGATCACCACATCGAAGCTCCCGGCTTCCATCCTCTCCACCGCCTCCAGGCCATCATTCACCATCACCACCCGATGCCGGGTATGGCCCAGGTAGGCTTCGAACAGAATCCGGTTCTCCTCCACATCCTCGGCCAGCAGGATGTTCAGGCTGCGCTCCTCCGCGGAGCCTCTGGCGGGAACCGGTTCGGCGGGAATCTCCTCCAGAGGAGCCAGGCGCACCGGCAGGGTGAAGGCGAACAGGCTGCCCTCGCCAGGATGGCTTTCCACCCAGACGCGACCTCCCATCAGTTCCACCAGCCGTCGGCAGATGGCCAATCCCAGACCCGTGCCGCCGTATCGCCGGGTGATCCCCGCGTCGGCCTGAATGAACTGTTCGAAAATCTGGCTGACCTGTTCGGCGGCAATGCCGATTCCCGTATCCACCACCTGAAACAGCAGGGTTTCCTGTTCCGACGGGTGCCAGGAGAGCCCCACATCCACCCGGCCCTGCTGGGTGAACTTGATGGCATTGCTCAACAGATTCAACAGCACCTGCCGCAACCGGCCATCATCTCCCAGGACTCTGATCGGCAGTTCCACGGCGATGGTCTCCCCGAGGATCAACCCTTTCTCCCGGGCCGCCACCCGCATCAATCGGGCGGTCTCCTCCACCACCTGACGGGGCGAGAAGGGCAGATCCACCAAAGCGATCCTGCCCGCCTCGATGCGGGAGAAGTCCAGCACATCGTTGATCACCCCCATCAGCGCCTTCCCCGAATGATGCATGGTCTCCGCATAACGGCGCTGTTCGAGATTGAGCTCGGTCTCCAACAGCATTTCGGACATGCCCAGCACCACATTCATGGGGGTGCGGATCTCGTGGCTCATGGCGGCCAGAAACTCCCCCTTGACCCGCGCCGCCTGTTCCGCCTGCTCCTTGGCCTGTCGCAATTCCACTTCGCTGCGTTTGCTTTCGGTGATATCCCGGAACACCACCACCGCGCCCCGCACCTCCCCATCCCGCAGGATGGGCGAGGCGATCAGGGCCACGGGAAAACTCTCGCCGTTGCGTCGCCACAACCACTCCTGATCGGTGCTGATCACCTGGCCCTCATTCAGGACATCCCGCAACAGACAATCCTCGGCAGGATAGACGGAACCATCCAGATAAGAGTGGTGAAACAGCGCGTGGGAGGGCTGACCCAGCACCTCCTCCTCGCGCCATCCCAGGATCTCCAACGCCGTGGGATTGATGAAAAAGATGCGCCAGTCCCTGCCCACCACATACAGCCCTTCGGCCAGAGTGGCGGCAATCTCGCGGAGACGCTGCTCGTTCTCCCGCAAGGCAGCCTCGGCCCGCTCCCGTTCGGTGACATCGGTGAAAATCCACACCCGCCCGAGGAAATCATCCTTGCCCACGATGGGGGCGGAATAACGTTCGAAAATCCGCCCATCGATAAAACGGAGCAGATCCGAAGCGATCACGCCAGACCGGTAGAGTTCCTGAACCTTGTCCAGGAACTTTTGCGGATCCTTCAGTTGCTGCAGGACATAACGCAGCAACTCCGCGTCACTGCCAGTACTGAGATCATCCGGAATGCGCCACATCTCCCGGAAACGGCCATTGGCCCGCAGTACCGCCCCATTCCGGTCCACCACCAGAATGCCATCCCGGGTGGATTCGAAGGTGGAGTTCAACAGGTCTTCGCTTTTGCGCAACTGCTCTTCGGTTTCCAGGCGCCGCTGACGATTGGCGTAGGCCTCGATGATCTGGGCACAGGCCGCGACCACAGGTTCCAGGTAGGCCACCATGGCCGAATCATAGCCATCCTCCCGGTTGGCCAACCCGAGCACGCCGACGATCTCCTCCCCCCGCTTGATCGGCATACCCAGAAAGGCATGCAGGGGCGGATGGCCCGCCGGAAGACCGCACCGTCGGGGATCCCGGGCCGGATCATTGGCAATCACCGCATGACCGCTCTTCACCGGCACCGAGAACAGGCAATCATTCCCGACAAAACAGAAGCCGTTCCTGGCATTGGCCTCGAAGAAGGCTTGCACCCGGGCCTCCCGCGAGTGATGGGCAACCGCCAACAGGGCGAGAACCGTGTTCCCTTTGGGGTCACGGCGGGTTTCGGCGATGAATCCGTACTCGCTGCCGGTAAGGCGCAAAATCTCCAACAACAGCGCCTCGAACAGGGCATCGGGATGGGAGTCGCCGATGAACAACTCCTGGATCCGGGTGATGCAGGCCACCTGAAGCTGCAATTGATGTCTGGCCTGAAGCAGTTCCGCCTCAACGCATTTCCGGGCGGCGATCTCCTCGGCCATGGCGGCCTGATGGAGATGGTGCCCGGTCACATCCCGACCCGCCGCGTAGACCGCCCGTCCATCCCCGACCCCGGTCCATTCGGTCCAGATCACCTGGCCATGCCGGTGCATCAGACGCACCGTGAACACCCGGCTCACCCCGCCGGGAAAGACGCGCCGGATCTCGGCCCGGGCGGATTCCAGGTCGTCCGGATGGATCTGTGCCTCGAAGGGGAGTTGCAGCAGTTCGGTCGTGGTGAATCCCAGGGCCTGGGCCAGAGCCACATTGATGCGGGAGAGTTCGCCATCCGGACCGAGAATGCAAAAGAAATCCGGGGAGAGGTTGAAAAACCGGTCCCGTTCCTCCTCGGCCACGATACGCTGGCCGATCTCCCGGATCAGTTGGGCATTGACCAGCTCCATGTGGGTGGACCGCTCCCGCATGCGCAGATTGCTCAAGCCCATTTCGGAGAGCATGGCAACCAGTTGCCGGTCATAATCGATAATGCCCTGGACCTTTTCCCGGGAAAAGACCGGCACCTTGTCAAGAGCGGCCAGGTATTCCACCGGATCGAAACCGAACTCTTCGGCCTGTTTCAGAAAGGCCGTCCGATCCGGAATCTCATGTTCGTAAAAAAATTGACCCAAAAAGCAGGTGGCCAGATGGGCGCCATCCACCAGTATGGGAATGGCCAGATCCCACATGCCGTTGAGGCATTTATACTCGATCACCCCATCCGGAGGCAGGGTGGCCACCTGATCCAGGATATAATGATCACTGGCCAGACAGCGTTTCTGACATACGGGGTGGGCGCGATGAAAGCGGGTACAGATCTCCTGCCAGCCCGTGGCAACGAGGATCGTCCCATCCACACCGATGATCCCGATGGGAATGCCGGATACCCGATGCAGAGCTTCCGCCATGCTCTGAATGTGCCGTGGATCGACCAGATCCGCCAAGGTGATACCCACAACCCTTCTCCCAGATCAGACTTCCCCCCGTCTTCTTGCTATTCTAGCGCAACGGGACCGGAGAGCAAGCAGGATCGACAGCACCAGCCAGGCACACTCATGCCTGACACCATCCCTTGACTGTGAAACAGAAATTATTTTAAATAACAAAATAATAACAGAAAGCAACCAGTGTTTCTAAAACATGCAAAAATTACAAACAATTAATGAGCTGCTCTGCAAATAGACCATGGCAATGTCATGACCATCCAGTACTTCCAAACTCAAAAGCGCGACTCCTGCGCTCATAATAATTATACCATAAAACACCGCTTCCATCAATCAACGCCAAACAATCCCTACGCATTTTCATAATCATTTTTGATATTTATACCAACAATTTCATCAAGGAGTCGAGCATGACAACCCGGTTTCACGCTGCCGCAGGAGGGCTCGCCATGGGCATCATCCTGATTTTCTGGAGTTCTTCCGTGATCGCGGAGCTGTTTTTGTCCCATGAGACGGTTGCCGTCGTCAAGGAGGGGATACTGCGGGGATTGATCCTGTTGATTCCGGCCATGGCCATCACCGGAGGAAGCGGCTTTCATCTGGCCAAAGGCAGAACCGGCGCCCTGATCACCGGCAAACAGAAGCGGATGCGGATTCTGGGTGCCAACGGTCTGCTGGTTTTGCTCCCGTGCGCCTTTTATCTGCACCACAAGGCGTCATCGGGTCAGTTCGACCCCTGGTTTTACGGGGTGCAACTCCTGGAGTTGCTGGCGGGTGTGCTGCAACTGGCCCTCATGGGAGCCAACTTCCGGGCCGGTTTGACCCTGACCCGTCGGTCGCTCCCATGATTGTTTCAGGCCAGGAACCGCGTCAGCCCAAGCTTACCGGACGCAGCGCCGCCAGTGAGGCGGCGATCTTCTCTTCCGGATAGGCATAGTCCACCAGATCGCCGGCGAAATAGCGATCATAGGCCGCCATGTCGAAGTGTCCATGGCCGGAGAGGGTGAAGAAGATCGTGCCGGGTTCGCCGCTTTCCTTGTATTTCAGGGCTTCGTCGATGGCGGCCCGCACGGCGTGGTTGGCCTCGGGGGCGGGGATGATCCCTTCGGTACGGGCGAACAAAACCCCGGCCTGGAAGGTGGCCAACTGGGGCACGGCCACGGCTTCCACCAGCCCAAGATGGCACAGGTGGGAGACCAGCGGGGAGTCCCCGTGATAACGCAGCCCCCCGGCATGAATCCCCGGAGGCACGAAGTCATGTCCGAGGGAGTACATGGGCAGCAAGGGGGTGAGTTTGGCGGTATCGCCGTGATCATAGGCGTAGCGGCCTTTGGTCAGGGTGGGACAGGAGTCGGGCTCGACGGCCAGCAGACGCACCTGACGACCTGAAGCCTTGTCCAGCAGAAACGGAAAGGCGGTGCCTCCGAAGTTGGAACCGCCGCCGCAGCAGCCGATGACCACATCCGGAAAGGCGTTGATCTTCTTGAACTGCTCCCGCGCTTCCAGACCGATCACGGTCTGATGGAGCACCACATGGTTGAGCACCGAACCCAGGGCGTAATGGGTATCGGCGCGGCTGGCGGCATCCTCCACCGCCTCGGAGATGGCCAGTCCCAGGGAGCCGGGGGTATCGGGATCCATGGCCAGGGCCGCCCGTCCGCTCTGGGTGTGCATGGTGGGGCTGGAGAAGACCTCGGCGCCCCAGGTTTCGATCATGGAGCGTCGGAAGGGTTTCTGGTCATAGCTGACCCGCACCATGTAGACCCGCACCTGAATTCCGAACATGGCCCCGGCCAGGGCGATGGAGGAGCCCCATTGTCCGGCGCCGGTTTCGGTGGTCAGACGCAGACACCCTTCCCGCTGGTTGTAATAAGCCTGGGCCACGGCGGTATTGGGCTTGTGGGAACCGGCGGGGCTGACCCCTTCGTATTTGTAATAGATGCGCGCCGGGGTTCCCAGAGCCTGTTCCAGCTTCCGGGCGCGAAACATGGGAGAGGGACGCCATTGCCGATAGATGTCCCGCACCTCTTCCGGAATGGGAATCCAGCGTTGAGTGGAGACCTCCTGTTCGATCAGCGCCTGGGGAAACAGAGGCGCCAGGGCATCCGGACCGATGGGATTGCCATCCGGTCCCAGCGGCGGTGGCAGAGGAACCGGCAAATCAGCGGCAACGTTGTACCACTGGGTGGGAATTTCTGCCTCGGAAAGCAGAATCTTGACATCTTCCATGGCTTGAAGCCCCTTCGCAATTGAGAATGGATCCATGAGCAGCCTCCCCTCCGCGCGGGAGATTACTCCGCAACCCCGCACAAAGCAAGCGCGGATCACTCCTTGAACAAACCGGCCAGAAAGGTTTGCAACGCCTTCCAGGAGGCTTGATCCGCCTCGGCGTGGTAGGCCACGGGGAGCTTGAAACGGGCGGCAAAGCCATCGGCTTCCGGATTGGTGAAGGCGTGGGTGGCGCCTGGATAGCCGATGAAGGTCATATCGGCTCCGGCCTTGGACATCTCCTCGCGAAACGCAGCCACCTTCGCCGGAGGGATCATGGGATCCGCATCCCCGTGCAGCACGAGGATCCTGGCCTTGATGGCTCCGGGCTGGGCCGGAATCACCGGATCGAGTGATCCATGAAAGCTGGCCACCCCTTTCAGGGGGAGTCCCTGACGGGCCATGTTGAGCACCATGCCCCCGCCAAAGCAGTAGCCGATGGCCGCCAGTTTGTGGCCATCCACCCTGGGCTGAGCACTCAGAAAGGTCATGGCCGCCTCGAAGCGGGCCCGGGCCGTGGGAAAATCCTTGTACAAGGCCGAAGAGAATCCTTTGGCGTCATCCGGGTGTTCTGCCTGACGGCCATCCCCGTACATGTCCACAGCCAAAGCGGCATAGCCCAGCTCCGCGAGCATGCGGGCCCGTTTGCGGGCATATTCGTTGTGTCCCCACCACTCGTGGACCACCAGCACGCCGGGCAATGGACCGGTCCGGGATTCATCCATGGCCAGATACCCTTTCAGGGTCACTCCCTGGGCGGTATAAGTCACCGACTGGCCAGAGATCTTCGCCTCGGCGGCAACCTCACCGGCCACCAGACTCATCCACACCAAACCCACCATCCACAAAAATTTGCGCATGTCGTTCTCCCGAGGCCGTCAACAAGAGGTCACAACAGAAAACAAAGCATTTCCCCCTCACGCCCGCCTGGAGAACCCTCCCGCAGAGGGATGGACTGTTTCGGAGCCGTCAGGATTTCTGGTGTTTTTGGGTGGGGGGGATTTGGATTCGAATTTGAGACAGGGACCGCCGGAACTGCGCAACACCTCCTGCCATGGCCACAGCGCGGTCTTGAAACCCATGGCGCGACAGGCGCGCGGATGACCGGCTTCCCAGGTGATCTGAAAGTGACGGCAACGCATGCAATCAATGGGTTGAGAGGAATCGGACCCCGAGATGTCCATGATGTTTGTCTCTTCAGAAGGATCACCTCTTCTCTGAACCTGCCGGAAAACAACCTCACAACGGCCAGGTTCTCCACTCTTTCCACGATCACAGAGGCCGGAGCTTTCCAGAGAAACGGCACTTGCAGAATGTCACGCCACCACATCGATGGAGGGGCGATCCTCTTCGGCACGCTTGCCCTTGTATCCGCCACCGCTTTTGGCCTGTTGCAGAAACAGGGTGTTCACCGCCTGCTGATTGAGACTCACCTTGGCCTGTTTGGCCATGAGCAGGCGCTCCTGGATGGTCGGCTTGTGACGGGGTTGAGGAAAGGCGTCGTTGCCTCCTTCGGGTTCATCCTCCTCTTCCTCGTGCCGACGACGGACATTGCGCCCTTTGGCGTTCTGTTTGATATCCACCACGCTCCGCGATTCCAGCCGTTCGGAGTTGTTCGTGCGAATCTCATGGGGCATTTTCACGAGGTTGGCCTGTTCCAACATCGGATTGCTGCTTCCCAGAAGATTGATCGCTGGTATGGCGTTGAACATGACGCACCTGTCCTTGAAGGCCGCGGGTTCGATGTGGAGGAAGGAGGCTTGCGCCTCTGGTAATGATTCCTGAATAACCTCTTTATCGGGCAAAGTGCCGGACAGGTCAACCCCTAATTTATAAACGAAGAAAGGCTGTGGGAGATCATCCCCCATTCTGTACGAATCCGGGAACCTTCCCACAGCCTTTTTTTCTGCAACCGGCTAACCGAACTGGTCGCCGGCAAACCGGAAGAAACTTACTTCCAGCCCGCTTCCTTTTCGCACTCGGCCATCTCCGCGGGATGGGACTTCTCCCAGGCGGTGATGGAGAGGGTCTCGTTCTCAGACATTTTGCCGTTCATGCAGGAGCAATAGACCGCCACGGTACCTTCGGACTGTCCTTCCCGTTTGTTGTCCTTGACGCACTTATTGATCCATGCGACATCATCGGCACCGGCCTGAACCGTGCTCGCCGTGAAAGCAAAACCAATGACCAGGGCACCAGCAATCAACATGGAACGCATAACCTTCATATCAACACCTCCGCAACTCGTTAAAATGAACACTGATTCTCGACAAGATTGTTTGCCGCACGCGAATGCGATCGAGACTTGTTTGTAACAATCGCACACTTCTTAATGCAAGGCAAGAAATTTTAAGCAACCAGAAACGAATTTCTCACCTGTTTCCGCTAACACATACACACATGCAAAAAACACCGTCAACGCACCAGATCCAACAGAGTCTGGTTCATCTGATCCAGGCGTTGCACCAGGATTTCAATCAACTGATCCTTGATCTTGTGCTGCATCTGGGAATCCAGTTGAGTCATGGTTTGTCCATTGATGGTAAAGCAGATCATCTTCTCACAAGCGATCACATTGGTGGAACGGGGACGCTGGGTGAGAAAAGAGATCTCCCCGAACACCGTACCCGGTTCAAGGGTGGTGATCACCTTGTCCGGATGGGATTTCTTGGTGACCTTGGCAGTTCCTTTCAGGATAATGAACAGGGCGTTATCTTCGGCGTCTTCCTGGATCAGGTAGTCTCCGATCTGGAAACTCTCGAAATAGCAGTCGAGATTGACCAACTGGGTCTTTTCCTCTTCGGTAAAGGACCAGAAGAAAGGGATATTATCAAGCATCCGTTGAACGACCATACACTCACCTCCCGATTCGGGGCCTGACGTTTCCAGCCATGCAACCTGAAACATCAGCATAGCAAACCATGAACGCAATCGATAGGGTTATCCATGCCGTAGAGAAAAAAAATACCTGCGATCAGACGATCCAGCCCCCGCCGATGACCCGATCCTCCACGTACAGGACGCACGCCTGACCCGGAGCCACGGCCCTTTGGGGGGCATGAAAAGTGACCCGGGCGAATCCGGCTTGCAACGGTGTCACCACAGAGGGCCGGGGTGGCGCGGCATGGCGGATCTGCGCCAGCAGCGCCCGGGAAGCGGTCAAGGGTTCCGGATCCAGCCAGTGGAGATCACCGATAGTCAATTCCAGCCGCGCCAGGGCCTCCGCCGGTCCCACCACGATACGATTCTCTCCGGGTTCGATGGCCAGGACATGCAAAGGATAGCCCACCGCCACCCCCAGACCGTGGCGTTGGCCGATGGTGTAATGTCCCACCCCTTTATGCTCCCCGAGAATTTTGCCGTTCACGTCCACGATGGGACCGGGAATGCTGGTGCCGGGCGCGCCCATGCGTTGAAAAAAAGCGCCATAATCCCCGTCGGGCACAAAACAGACATCCTGGCTCTCCCGTTTGCGGAAAAGATGCAGACCAAACCCTTCGGCCAGACGACGCGTTTCGGTTTTGGTCATGCCACCCAGAGGAAAACGGATCCGCTCCAGATCCTCCAGACGGGTGGCAAAAAGAAAATAGGATTGATCCTTGTCCGGATCCACCGCCCGTTTCAACTGCGGCACGCCTTGGACCGAATCGATGCGGGCATAATGGCCGGTCGCCAGAAACGCCGCGCCCAGTTCCATGGCCTTGTCGAGGAGCAGGCGGAACTTGAGAAGCTGATTGCAACGGATGCAGGGATTGGGGGTGCGACCCGCGGCGTAGGAGGCGATGAAATCCGCCACCACGGTCTGCCGGAACGACTCTTCCAGATTCAGTACATAAAAGGGGATCCCCAGGGTCTGGGCCACCCACCGGGCATCCTGGATATCCTCCAGGGCGCAACAGGTGCGCCCCTGACCCGGGAGAGCACTGCCGTGATCCCACAGTTGCATGGTCAGGCCGATCACCTCCCAGCCGGCGGACTGGAGCAGCGCCGCGGTGGTGGCCGAATCCACGCCGCCGGAGAGGGCCACGGCGATCCGTTGTCCGAAACCCGGCTGGATCATCTAGGGAGCGAACGCGTCGATGGCGACACCAGGGGTTCTGCCCAGAAGCAGATCCCGGATCACCTCGGCGGTGATGGGGGTAAGCAGGATGCCGTTGCGGTAGTGACCCGCCGCGATATAAAGTCCGGCGACCCGGGTGGCGCCGAGCAGGGGCAGATTGTCCGCCGTGGCGGGTCGCAGGCCGGACCAGGCGCCGGTAAACCGGGCATGGGCCAGACCGGGCACCATTTCGATGGCCATGCCGGAGACCCGTTGCAATCCCGCCAGGGTCACGGACTTGTCGAACCCCCGATCTTCCAGGGTGGAGCCCATCACCACCCGGCCATCGGCCCGGGGGACCACATACCCCTTGCAACCATAAATCACGTGTCGGAAACGGGGAGGACGACTTTCCAACTGCACAATCTGCCCGGCCACAGGTTTGATGGTGGTACGCAGCGTCGGCATGCCGGGAATCCGGGAACTCCAGGCTCCGCCGGCCACCACCACCCGGTCGGCGTCGAGCAACCCGGCATCGGTCTCCACGCCTTGCACCCTTTCATCGACCACCCGGATCCGCACCACCTGTTCCCCGGAGCGGAACTGCGCGCCCAGGCGGGCCGCAGCCGCAGCCAACGCCGCTGACAACGCCACCGGATCCACCTGATGATCATCCGGAAAATAACTGGCACCTATCAGATGGGGGTTCAAGGCCGGTTCCAGCCCGAGGGCCTCGGGACGATCCAGCAGTTCCACCCGCAATCCGCGCTCCAGCATCCATTCCGCCCGGGCGGCGGCGATGCGGCCTTCCGCCGCATCCAAAGCCACCTCCATCACCCCGGACCCCTCGTAACCGATGGAGACTCTGGTCAATTCATACAGCTCTTGCGCATACGCCCGGAAACGCATCCGGCTGGCCAGGCAGAGTTCAAAAAAGGGACCGGGAGCGGAGACCTCGGACTGGGCCCCCAGAATGCCGGCAGCCGCGGCGGAGGACTCGGCCCCCGGCAGGGATTTCTCCAGCAGGGTGACGGCAAACCCGGCTTCCGCCAGCCGATGGGCGCAAGCGCACCCCATCACCCCTGCGCCGACAATGATCACCCTTTCCATGCTACGCTTTCAACCTCCCTTGATGGG
>JADGAB010000160.1 GCA_015232245.1 Magnetococcales bacterium
CAGACCGGTGAGAGGATCCATGAACCCCTCGACCCGGGCCTGACTCACCGCCTCTTCCAACTGCCGCAAACGACTTTTCAACCGCTCGGCGGTCTCCTTGCTGTCCACGATGCGGGCCGCCAGGGAACGGGCCCGCTGCCGGGCCTCCCGACCCCGCTGCCGCAATACAAAAGCCACGTCCGCCTCGCTCTCCGACGCCTCCTCCGGGGTCTGATGCACCTTGCGCAACCCCTCCAGACCTGCCAGCACCGCCTGTCGCAACTGGCGCTGCTCCTGCTCCAGCGGAGTGGGAGGACAGGGTTCGGTCTGCTCGCACACCCGGCGGAGCAAGGTTTCGATCTCCCCCCAGACAGGCTCCCTGCCCGAGGAGGACTCCGCCAGCCTGAGCGCCTCCCGGGCCAGCTCCGGACGGGATTCCACATGCAGACGGATCGCGGTCAGCAACCGGCCTGACAACGTGGCCGGCAAGGCATCCCGGCTGCCGTCGACGGGCGGAGGGCGGACAATCCAGGCCGAGGCCTTGTCCAAGGCGGAACGGGCGCCGCTCAAAGAGCCGGTCTGTTGCAGCCGTTCCCGCAATCCTTCGGCCACCAGCCGGGTTTCCGGATGTCCGGCGAGCACCGGCATGGCCAGACGGTCCAGCATGCGCACGGCGGTTTTGCGGGCCGGGGCGGTCTCCTCCCCGCAGGGGGGACGGGCGAGCAGATCATCCAACTGCTTGCGGGCTGTGGCCAGATGGGGCGGATGGGCCCCCAGCAGCACCAGGACCCGTTCCAAAACCCGCTCAGTGGTGGCGTTCACGTCGAGAACTCCCTTCAATCAGGGCTTCGGATCCACCGGCAGGACAAACTCTGCCGGATCGTGGAAAACCGGCGGTGGTGCAGCCGGGTCATCCCGTTCCATGGACGGTGACGGGGTGGGTTGATGCCGGATGTACTGCTGAGGCTGGGCAGCCGCCGGGGCAGCCGGAACCGGAGCGGCCTGGGTGGCCGCCGGACGCCGCTGGATCTGCACCGCGGGCGCGGCGGGTTTGGCCGTCTGCGCAGGCGGCGTCGGACTCTTCACGCTCTGGGCCGGGGGCTGCGGCGCTTTGGGGGGTGGAGGCGCCACAGGCGCCGGAGCGCTCTTGAGATCGGAGACCGGTGGATGAAAACTGGTGTCGCTTTTGAGTCTCATGGAGCGATCGCCATTGACCGTCTTGTCGACGACCGGCTCCCCCCCCCGACGGGTATCGGCGGCGGGCCGGGCCAGAGGCTCGGAGCCGAGAAAATGGGAGATCCCCTCCACCTGGATGCCCCGTTTGGCGGCGGCGGGCAACCAACCGCGCAACGCGATCAGGGTTTCGTTGTAGGGATGTCCGATCCCCACGGCCCGACCCGTCACCCGGGCGACATGTTCCAGTTCCGCCAGACGGGCCTCGATGGCGGCGACCCGCTGCACATTGTCCAGAAAGACGTCCCGACGGGCGGCGGGAATGCCGCTGGCCCGGGCCCGGGCATAACCCACGCTGGTCTGACTGGTACGGCTGTCCAAGAAAAAGAGTCCCCGCTCCTTGAGCAGCTCCATGACCACATCCATGGCTTCCCGGTTCTGGGTGAGACGGGAGCCCATGTGATTGTTGATGCCGATGGCCTCCGGAAACTGATCGAGGTTGCGGATCAGCGTCGCGCGGATCTCCTCCCGTCCCATGCCCGAAAGCAGGGCGTGGGGACCGGGCTTGATGCGGGGATAGCCCATGGGCTCCATGGGTTGATGAAGAATGACCTCTTTTCGGGTCTCCTTGCCGATGTGGGCCACCCGGCGGGAGAAATCCCCGTCCGGCAGGATCGCCAGGGTGATCGCCTCGGGCAGCCGGGCAATGGCCATGGAGACCGGACCATTGTAGCCCAGATCATCGATCACCACCGCCACCCGGGGAGCGCCGCTCCGGGGCTGGGACGGCGTGGAGGAAGGAGGCAGCACCGGTTCCGGTTCGTGGGGCAGGCTCTCTTCGTACTGCAGCCCGAGTTCCGGCTCCTCGCCGGGTGCGGGCTGGGGCTGGGCGGTCACTTCGTCGGTTTGCGGTCCGAGCTCCCCGGAGGGGGGTTTGGACGGTGCCGAAGGTTCCGATGAGGCGCCCGGAGAGGTTCCCGGAGGGCTCTTCACCGGGATCTGGGTACCCAGATCAGTGGCTGTGGCGGGTTTGTCCGGACCCGAACCCACGGGCGCTGCCATGCTCACCACCGTGGATTGGGCCGGAATGGCGCTGGCGCTCCGTTCCCAGGGCAGAACCGGCGGATTCAGATAGCGACCCGCCCCCACCCCGGCCAGAAAAAGCACCAAAGCGGCCACCAGAGGGATCAGCCACCACTGATGAGACGACTCTTCCGGCTCCAGCTCCTCCTCCAGCAGCTCCACCTCCTGGAGCTGGGTGGGGGTCTCCCGGGGGGCGGACAGCCTGGTCGGCTCCGGTGCAGGCGGGACAGAGGGCGCATCCACCGGTGCCACCGTGGGGACCGACTCCAGCGATTCCAGGAAAACATCTATGGGGTGCTGCAGCGGAAACGGGGACTCCTCTTCCACCGACTCCCCCCCGTCCGCCGGAGAGGGTGCCGTGACCGACTCCCCCCCGTCCGCCGGAGAGGGTGCCGTGACCGACTCCCCCCCGTCCGCCGGAGAGGGTGCCGTGACCTCGACGACCTCCTCGGCCAGGCCCGGGGGGTGGAGTTCGGTCTCCGTTGTCCCGGTCACACCCTCCGGCTCTGCGCCGGTCATCTCCACCGATCCACTCTCCTCCGGCAGATCAGCGACCCCGGTCGGCTCCATGAAGGCGACCGGAGGCGCTCTCTCCGCGGACCATGAGGTCTCCGCTGCCGGTTCCTCGTCCAAAGGCACGTCTTCCAGGGCGGCGTCCGGCACTGGAGACGCCGCCCCGGCAACCACCGGTTCCGGGGTGGACTCCGGCAAAGGAGATGCCGGGTCTGTGGCGGGATCGTGGGTCAATGTTTGCTGCCCGCCGGCTTGGTCTTGATCCGGCTCTCCAGAACCTGGAATCCTTTCAGAAGATCCAGGGCGCGTTGCAACTGGTAATCCTGCTTGCCGTGACCGGTGACCCGATCCAGATTCTCCTCTTCCTGTTGCTCCCCTTCATCCTTTTTGGAGCCCTTGTCCGGATTCTGCTCCGGGGCGGACTCCTTCTCGGGTTTTTTCTCCTTGTCCGGCTCGGCCTTCGGCTCGGCTTCGGGCTTGCTCTCCTCGCCGGTGTTGTTGTCCGCCGGGGCAGTGGCTTTTTCCGGGGACTCGGCGTTCTGGAGATGACCCTTCAAATCCGCCTCTTTGGGACGAGGCTGATTCTTCTTGTCCTTGACATCCAGATCTTCCACCACGATATCCGGGGAGATCCCCTTGGCCTGAATGGATCGTCCGTTCGGGGTGTAATACTGGGCCGTGGTCAGACGCAGGCCGGAGCCGTCGCTCAAGGGAATGATGGTCTGCACCGAACCCTTGCCAAAGGACTGGGTACCCATGATCACCGCCCGCTTGTGATCCTGCAGGGCGCCGGCGACGATCTCGGAGGCGGAGGCCGATCCGCCGTTGATCAAAACCACGATGGGCGCCCCCTGGGCCAGATCCCCGGCCTGGGCGTCGAAGGACATGTCCTTGCCGGCAATCCGACCCTTGGTGTAGACGATGCGACCCTCTTCCAGGAAGGAGTCGGAGACGGAGACCGCCTGATCGAGCAATCCTCCCGGATCGTTGCGCAGATCCAGCACCAATCCTTTGAGACGGCCCCCTGCGCTTTTTTTGGTCAACTCCGCCATGGCGTTTTCCAGCAGGGGCTGGGTCTGCTCGTTGAACTGGACGATGCGCACATAGCCGATCCCGGCGGCCTCCTCCCGCCATTTGACGCTGCGGATCTTGATGATGGCCCGGACCAGGGTGAAGCTCAGCGGTTTGGACTCCCCCTTGCGGACCACCTGCAGGGTGATCTTGGAACCCGGCTTGCCGCGCATCTTTTTGACGGCATCCAGGAGGTCCATATCCGTGGTATTGACATCATCGATTTTGACGATGATGTCCCCGGACTTCATGCCGGCGCGGTAGGCCGGGGTATCCTCGATGGGAGAGACGATGCGGATGCCCCGGTCATCCCGGGAGATTTCGATGCCCAGACCGCCGAACTCGCCCCGTGTATCCACGCGCATTTCCTTGAAATGCTCTGGAGTGAGGAAGGAGGAGTGGGGATCCAGGGTCTTGAGCATTCCCTGTATCGCACCGTAAAGAATGGATTTTTCATCCACCTCCTCCACGTAGTTCTGCTTGATCAGCGAGAACACGTCGGAGAAGACCCGCAATTTCTCGTAAGTGACCTGGCTGACCGTCTGCACGTTGTCGGCCATCAGGTTGGCGCCGATCAGAATGGCCGCCAGCGCGCCGCCGAAGAGCCAGGAGCGCTTGCTCCGTTTTGGACTGTTCATAAAATCTCCCGAAATTTTTGTCGCATAAGGTCGCATGATGTGCATGAGCCCGTTTGGCGGGATCATTGTATACAAGAATCAGACCCAACCGGCCCAATTTTTTTTCAGCCCGTTCCCGCCAGCCATCCCGCCGGATTGATGGTCTTTCCCTGGACGCGCATTTCGAAATAGAGACCCGGCACCCCATCCAGGGATCCGGTATCTCCGCTTTCGGCAATGGTCTCGCCGGCCCGCACCCGGTCCCCCTGGGCCACCCGTATGCGGTGGTTGTGGCCATAGAGGGAATAGACGTGTTCCCCGTGCTTGATGATCAACAACAACCCGTAGCCCCGGAACCAGTCCGCGTACACCACGTCGCCGGCATGGATGGCGGTCACCGGAGTGTTGGCGGCCACCCGGTAAAACAGTCCCGGGGGACGTTTTTCCCATTTGCCCGGCACCGGATTGGGCAGATGGCCGCGCCGTTCCTTGATCCGTTCCGGGGGGAGTCCGCTGTTGCCGCTGTTGCCGGCCCGGGCGGGGAGCTCGGGGGTTTCCGGTTCCGCCACATCCAGATAACCGCTCAACCGTTCCAGAAACGAGGAGAGATGCTGCTTGGCCTGGGTCAACTCTTCCACCTTGCGCTGGTGGAGCTGCTCCTCTTCCCTGGCCCGACGCAACAGATCGGTCCGTTTGGCCCGTTCCACCTGACGGATTTTCTGTTCCTCCGTGAGGTTGGCCGTAAGGCTCTCCAGGGTGACGGCCAGTTCCCGGCCTTTGGCGATGTCGTTGCGCAACCGGGCCGTGACAATGCGGAACTCGGTGAACTCCTGGTTGCGGGCCTGAATCAGCCGACTGTAGTAGACCACCCCCCGCCGTCCCATGGCCAGTCCCTGCTCGGAGAGCAAGGTCCGGGCCATTCCCTGCCCCCCCAGCACATACATCAGCCGCAGATGTCGCCCCAGCCGCTCCCGCTGTTTGGCCAACTGCTCCCGGTTGGCCTGAATGCGGGCCTCGATCTCCGGCTGCAGACGCAACGCCTCCCCCTGCCGGGCCAACAGCTCGGTCTGACGCCGCTCTCCGTCCGTCAGGGAGCGGTCCAGCTGTTCCAGCTCCTCCAGCAAAGAGAGTGTCTCCCCCTTGGCCTGGCCCAGGGCCTGCTGTTCCCGCACCAGCTCCCGCACCGTGCGATTCAGTTGCATCCGTCCCCGCTCCAGGGTGACATGCTCCTGGTTGTCGATCTCGCTCGCCCCCCAGGCGGAGAGGCTCCAGAGCATGATCCAGAGCCATCCTCCCCGCAAGCCGAAGCGTACCCTCTCTCCGCCGGTGTTCAAGAGGCCGGATTCCCGCCGGAGAGGTGGCGCACCAGGGAACGGCCTTTCATCTCTTCCGGCGCCAGCAGACCCATCAGGGTCAGAATGGTGGGGGCCACATCGCACAGGCGTCCATTGTCGAGCTCCAGGGAGCGGCTTCCCAGATGGACCAGGGGCGCCGGATTCAGGGTATGGGCCGTGTGGGGTTGACCGTTTTCATCCACCATGCAGTCCGCGTTGCCGTGGTCCGCGGTGATGAGAATCTCCCACCCCCGGGACAAGGCCGCCTCCGCCACCCGTCCCAGACAGCGGTCCACGGTTTCGATGGCCGTCACCGCCGCCTCGAAACGCCCCGTGTGGCCCACCATGTCGGGATTGGCGTAGTTGATCACCATGAAATCATACCCCCCGCCGGTGATCCGTTCCACCACCCGGTCGGTCAGCTCGTCGGCGGACATCTCCGGCTGCAGATCATAGGTGGCCACCTTGGGGGAGGCCACCAGCAGGCGATCCTCTCCGGGAAAACAGACCTCCTGACCGCCGTTGAAGAAATAGGTGACGTGGGCGTATTTTTCCGTCTCCGCGGCGCGGAGCTGCTTGAGTCCCTGGCGCGACACCACCTCTCCCAGGGTCATGAGGGGCAGCTGCGGCGGAAAGGCCACCACCACATTCGGCAGGGTGGCATCGTGTTCGGTGAGACAGAGATATCCGGAGAGCCGGGGAACGGTCGCGCGGGGAAAACCGGTGAAGCCGACGATCCCGGCCTGGGGATCTGGCTGGGGGTCCAGCAGGGCATGGGCCAGCTCCCGGGCCCGGTCGGCGCGAAAATTCATCATCAGGATGCCGTCGTGATCCCGCAGGATATCCACCGGCCCATCCGGCTCCCCGATCAGGCAGGGCTGAACGAACTCGTCGTCCTCGCCGCGAGCGTAGGCGGCCTGGACCGCCTCCAGGGCCGAGGCGGCCCGCCCCCCCTGCCCTTCCACCAGCATGGCCCAGGCCCGGGCCACCCGTTCCCACCGTTTGTCCCGGTCCATGGCCCAGTAGCGACCGCAGACCGAAGCGATTCTGCCGGCGTTGAGCTCCTTGAGGCCCGCCTCGAAGCTGACCAGATACTCCAGAGCCGAACGGGGCGGGGTGTCCCGGCCATCCAGAAAGGCATGGATCAGGATCTGTTTTGCTCCCAGATCCCGGGCCGCCCGCACCGCGCCCAACAGATGATTCATATGGGAGTGGACACCCCCCGGGGAGAGCAGACCCAGCAGGTGGATCGCCCCACCCTGGGCGCAGGCCTGCCGCACGGTCTGTTGAAAGGCGGGGATTCCCTCAAGCTCCCCGGCCCGCACCGCCCGGTCCACCCGGGTGAAATCCTGATAGAGAATCCGCCCCGCCCCCAGATTGGCATGCCCCACCTCCGAATTGCCCATCTGCCCTTCCGGCAGCCCCACATCCTCTCCCGAGGTGATCAGCAGTCCATGGGGCCGGGATTGCCACCAGCGGTCGAAATGGGGCGTGCGACCATGATGTATGGCATTGTGGCGGGTCTGAGAATTCATGCCCCAACCGTCCAGCACGATCAGAATCAACGGATTGGTGTGCATTTGATTTAAAGACTCCTCGCAAAGGCGCTGAAATGCGCTACAATCGTCCGGGCCGGGATTCTAGCACTCTCTGGGCCCGGGCACCAATCATTAAAAAAAGCTTGACCTTGACGAACAGACGATTCCACCCCATCTTTATTGATCAGATTGAGAAAAGACCTTTCACCTCACCTCCAGATTGTTCAGCGAGGAAGACATGCCCATCTCCTTGACCAAGGGTCAACGGGTATCTCTGGAAAAAGATACCGGCAAAGTTTACGAAAAAGTCATCATGGGACTGGGCTGGGACGCCCGACCGCAACCCAGGAAAGGTTTGCTGGGCAT
>JADGAB010000161.1 GCA_015232245.1 Magnetococcales bacterium
CCTGGACCCCACCAGGGGGATAATCCCCCTGGACCCCTATCAGTAAAACGACACATCCCGACATGGTTGCGGTTTAACTATTTTATTTATTGGTGCCCACGCCCGGAATCGAACCGGGACGGCCTTGCGGCCAGCGGATTTTAAGTCCGATGCGTCTACCTGTTCCGCCACGCGGGCCAAAGCCTGTTTTTTCACATCCGTTCAATCCCGGATGGTAATCTCCTGCTGTTCCAGCCTGCCATGGCGCGCCAGAAAACCATTCATTTCCAGACGACCATCGGTCTGCATGCCCACCACCAGCATCAATGCATCCGGATATCCCGCCAGATCCAGATCCAGACGGCTCGGTTCGGCGGGTCCGCGTGGATGGCTGTGATAGATGGCCACCACATCCCTTTTCCGCTCCCGCAACTGACGAAACAGCCGGATCTGCTCTCCGGAGTCTGCCAGAAAGCTCACCTCATCCGAGGCGATGTTGGTCAGGGGATGCCAGGCATCCGCCTCTTTCCCGCTGCCGGAGAGCACACCCACGCATTCCCGGGGCAGGGAACGCTGCGCATGACCGAGTATCTTGTTGACCAAATTGCGGGATAGAATCCACATCGCCTTGTCACGGAGTTCAAAGGGGAGCTATTAGTAAGAAAATAGGGTATCCTGACACAAAAAGCAACCGCCGGGTATCCGGTCCCCCATTGTGGATCACCCCTTTGAAAGGGTATTGTCTGCAACTCCATGAAAGTCTATCTGCAAAGACCCAACCCCCTGACCGGGGTGGTGCTGTACTATTCGCTGCAGATCCAACGGGATCTGCTGGGACGCTGGCACGTCATCCGGGAATGGGGACGTTCCGGCTCTCCCGGCACTCTGCGTCACACCCCCTACGATGCCTATGAACTGGCCATCGAAGCCATGCTCGCTCTTGAATCCGAACTCCTCGACAAGGGCTATCAGGCCATGATGCGCGAAGGCATGAGCCCGGCCATGGCCGGTTTACTCAATCAAGGAGCTTAAAGTCAACGCATGTCCCACATACACGAAATCCTCGAAACCGGCCCCCTGCAGGTCAATTGTCAGATTCTCGGCGATGTCGCCACCGGCCAGGCCGTGGTGGTGGACCCGGGTGGAGATGCCAAAAAGATCCTGGCCAGACTCCAGAAACTGCAACTCAAACTCACCCACATTCTGGCCACCCACGGCCATTTCGATCACATCGGCGGCGTGGCTGAACTGCAACGCACCACCAACGCCCCCTTCTGGATTCACGAGGCGGACCGCTTCTTGGTGGATGGCGCGGCCCGTCATGCCGCCATGTGGGGATTGCCCTTCGGACCCGTGCCGGTGATCGGGCAGGGATTCGTCGATGGTCAGGTACTCTCCGTGGCCGGTCTGGAACTCACCGTGATCCATACCCCGGGTCACACCCCAGGCGGAGTCTGTTTCCGTTGCGGGGAGGATCTGGTGGTGGGGGACACCCTGTTTGCCGGCTCCGTCGGTCGTACCGATCTGCCGGGTGGCGACCATGATCAACTGATGGCCTCCCTGCATGGACGTCTGCTCTCTTTGGAGGACTCCCTCAAGTGCCATCCCGGCCACGGCCCTTCCACCACCCTGGGACGGGAAAAACGCACCAATCCGTTCCTGAACGGCGCCCTTTAGCCAGACACGAGGTGGTGAAATCATGAGTGGATTGCGGTTTGTCCTGCTGCTGGTACTGGTTTTGTCCGGATGTCGGGAATCGGCCAATCCCGAGATCCACAAGCTCACCGTGGCCTACACCACCCAGCCCCAATGCACCCTGTTGCATGTAGCCCAGGCCAAGGGATTCTTTGCCGAAGAAAAACTGGATGTCCAGCCCAGGCTCTTCACCTTTGGCAAAATGGCCCTGCAAGAACTCCTGGAAGACCGCGCGGATCTGGCCACCGCCGCGGAAACCCCCATCATGTTCAACATCCTCAAGGGTGAGAAAATCTTCGTGCTGGCCAACATCGACACCAGCACCACCAACAATGCCATCGTGGCCAGAAAGGACGCGGGCATCGTGCAACCGACCGATCTGGCGGGCAAACGGATCGCCTTGTCCCCGGGAACCACCTCGGATTTTTTTCTGAGCACCTTCCTGATCGCCAATGGCCTCTCCCGGCAGCAGATTCACGAACTCCCCCTGAAACCTGAAGAGATGCAGGAGGCCATCGTGCATGGCCGGGTGGATGCCATCTCCACCTGGAACTACCCCCTGACCCAGATCGTTCAGGCACTGGGCGCCAACGGGACCACCTTCTTTGACCGGGACATCTACACCGAAACCTACAATCTGGTCGCCAAACAGGAGTTTGTCCAGAAAAACCCGGCCATCCTGGAGCGTTTCCTGCGGGCGCTGATCAAGGCGGAACGGTTCACCCAGCAACAACCGCTGGTGGCCCAGGAGATCGTCGCCCAGGCCATCCATGTCAACAGGGAACTGGTCCGCTCGGTCTGGAACAATTTCGGCTATCGCATTGTCCTGGATCAGATTCTTCTGATCATGCTGGAGGACGAGACCCGCTGGGCCATGAGTCACGGCCTGGCCAAACCCGCCGCGATGCCCGATTATCTGTCGTACATCCATTTCGATGCCCTCAAGGCGGTCAAACCCGAAGCGATTCGCATCAAGCGCTGATCCATGACCATTCTTTCCAGAATCAACGCCATCATCATCGCCTCCATGGTCAGCGTGCTGATCATGACCCCTTTTGCCATCTGGTCCATGATCGAATTCAACACCGCCACGCAGCATGAACATTTCATGGAAGAGATCATCGAAAACATCATCGATGAGGCCTCGCTGCGGGATCAGTATTACCTGTACCGGGAAGATCGGGCCATGGCCCAATGGCTGGGAAAGAATACGGAAATCATTCGCATGATCAACGAGGAACTGGCATTCTGGGAACTGGCCGAAGACCGGAAGGTGCTGCAGGAGTTGCAGCGTTATCTGGAGGAGAATTCCAGAATTTTCTATCGCATCATCAACAATTCCAAACAGTTGAAGAGCGTCGGCACGGATGCCGCCCTGCTGATGGAGCTGGACAAGCGGCTTTTGAGTCAATCCCTGGTCAAGACGGCCATGATTCACGATCTGACCAAGCAGCTCCATGAGGAGAGCGATGAACGGATCCGCAGAGCTTTCCGCTGGGTGATCGGCATCATGGGGGTGTATGCGACGGTATTGTCCCTGGGGGTCGCCACGATGCTGATTTTTGTCAGCCGTCTGATCCGGCGACGTCTGCTGGTGCTGCACGCGGGCACGGCCCTGGTGGCCCAGGGGAGGCTGGATTATCGACTGGAAATGGCAGGGTCTGATGAACTGGCGGATGTGGCCCGATCGGTGAACAGCATGACCGACAAACTGCAGGCCATCACCCAGGCGTTGGAGACCGACCTGGTGGAGCGCAGATCCGCCGAGGAGCGGCTTGACAGGACCTATCAGGAGTTGCGAGCCAAGGAAGAGCAGTTGCGGGCCATCCTGGACAACTCCGACACGGTGATTTACCTGAAAGACACCAACCTGCGCTACCAGTTGATCAACCGGCATTTCGCCCGGCTGCTGGGCCAAGAGCATGACCGGTTGCAGGGCAAAACCGATGGTGATCTTTTCCCTGCCTCTCTGGCGGAGACGTTGCAGGCCAATGACCGGATCGTTCTGACCTGCGGTCATCCCTGCGAGATGGAGGAGTCCCTGCCCCACGAGGATGGTCTGCACACCTACATCGCGGTGAAGTTTCCCCTGTTGGACTCCCATGGCGCGCCCTATGCCCTGGGGTGCGTTGCCACGGACATCACGGGACACAAACAGCTGGAGGAGTCGCTGACGCAGGCCAAGGAGGCGGCGGAATCGGCCAGCCGGGCCAAAAGTGACTTTCTGTCCGCCATGAGCCACGAAATCCGCACCCCCATGAATGTGGTTCTGGGCATGTCGGAGATGTTGCTGGAGACGCCACTCAATGCCGGGCAGCGTCATTATGCCCAGACCATGCATCACTCCGGTCAGGCGCTGTTGCGGGTGATCAACGACATTCTGGATTTCTCCCGCATCGAGGCCGGTCATTTCGCGCTAAGCGAACAGCCTTTCTCGCCGGAGCAGATGGTCCGGGAGACTGCCGGCCTGATGCGCATCACCGCCATGGAACAGGGATTGCGGCTGGAGGAGGAGATCGCCTTCGGGCTGCCTGGCACCATTTTGGGGGATGATGCCCGTTTGCGACAGATTTTATTGAATTTATTGGGCAATGCCATCAAATTCACCCATCATGGGACGGTGGGGGTGGCACTGGGGTGGGCCGAGGGAGAGCCGGACACGTTGCTGTTCAAGGTTTACGATACCGGGATAGGCATTGCCCCGGAACTCACGGAGCAGATTTTCGAGCAGTTCGTGCAGGGGGATGCGGGGATCACCCGGCGCTACGGTGGGACCGGGCTGGGGTTGACCATTTCCCGACGGCTGGTGGAATTGATGGGGGGCCGGATCTGGGTGGAGAGTCGTCCTGGAGAGGGCAGCGACTTCCATTTCACCTTTCCCTTCCGGAAAGGAGAAGGGCTGATGCCTGTGACGGAAGCTCGGGAGTGGTCGGACTCTCCCTTCGCGGAGGAGACCGGACTGCGCATTCTGCTGGCCGAGGATGTGGAGGAGAATCAGGTGTTGTTCGAGGCCTATCTGGCACAGACTCCCCATCGGCTGGTGCTGGTGAACGATGGGCTGGAGGCGCTGGAACGGGTGCGGCGGGAGCGTTTCGACGTTGTGATCATGGATGTGCAGATGCCCCGCATGGACGGTTACACGGCGGCCCGCGCGATCCGTCAATGGGAGGCGGAGAACGGCTTGCCCCAGGTACCGATCATCACCCTGTCGGCCCATGCCATGGAAGGAGAGGTGGAGCGCAGCCGGGAGGCCGGTTGCACGCTCTACCTCTCCAAGCCCATTGGCAAGCGGAAGCTGCTGGAGGGGTTGCGTCAGGTGGCCGGGGAGACCTCCCGGGTCAATAACGCACCAGTTTGACTTCCAGCACATTCGGGATGGTGGTCAGCCGGTCCATGATCTCCTGGGGCACATCCTGATCCACGTTGATGAAGGCGATGGCCCGTCCCCCCACTTCCTTGCGTCCCAGATGGAAGTTGGCGATGTTGATGGCCGCGTCTCCGAGCATGGTGCCCACCCGTCCGATCAGACCCGGGGCATCGTTGTTGGCCACGAACAGCAGATTGCCTTCCGGGTTGGCCTCGATGGGGATGTTGTTCATGGCCACGATGCGGGGTTCCTTGCCATAAAGCAGGGTTCCGGTGATGCACCGTTCCCGGGTTTCGGTGGTGATGGTCACTCCGAGGGCCGAAGTGAACCCCTTGTGGGAGTGACGCCGGACCGCTTCCACCACCTCGATGCCCCGTTCTTCGGCGATCAGCGGAGCGTTGACCAGATTGACCCCGGAGAGCATGGGTTTGAGCAGGCTGTTGAGCACCATGTTGGTGATGGGTTTGCGGCTCAAGGTGGAGACATCTCCTTCAAAGAGCACCTCGATGCGCCGGATGCCGGATTCGGTGAGCTGTCCCAGGGTGGTGCCGAGCTTGTCGGCCAGATTGAGATAGGGCCGCAGGCTGGAGAGTTCACCTTCGGAGACCGCGGGGATGTTCAGGGCGTTTTGCACCGTGCCCTTGAGGAGATAATCGGCGATCTGTTCGGCGATCTGCACCGCCACCTTGACCTGGGCCTCATGGGTGGAGGCTCCCAGATGAGGGGTGAAGACCACGTTGTCCAGTTCAAACAGAGGATTGTCCTTGGCGGGTTCCTGTTCGAACACATCGAGTCCGGCGGCGAAGACCTTGCCGGATTTCAGGGCGTTGTAGAGGGCGGTCTCATCGATGATCCCCCCCCGGGCGCAGTTGACGATGATCACCCCTTTTTTCATCCGCTCGAAGGCTTCCGAATTGACGATATGCCGGGTGGCGGGAATCAGGGGGGTGTGGACGGTGAGCAGATCGATCTGGGGCCAGAACTCCTCCAGGGAGGGGCAGAGGGTCACGCCCATGTCCTCGGCGCGTTGTTTGCTGATGAAGGGATCGAAGGCCAGCACCCGCATCTTGAGGCCCAGAAAGCGGTCCACCACCAGGGAGCCGATGTTGCCGGTGCCGATGATGCCCAGCACCTTGCCTGCCAGTTCCCGGCCCATGAAGCCGTTTTTCTCCCATTTGTTCAGGCGGGTGGAGGCGGTGGCGGCGGGGATGTGGCGCGCGGCGGCCAGGGCAAGGGCCACGGTGAGTTCGGCGGTGGTGGTGGCGTTGCCGAAGGGGGCGTTCATGACGATCACCCCCCGTTTGGAGGCCGCCGGGATATCCACGTTGTCCACGCCGATGCCGGCCCGTCCGATCACCTTGAGGTTGGTGGCCGCCTCGATGAGGGAGGCGGTGAGTTTGGTGGCCGAACGGATGGCGATGCCGTCGTAGTCGGGGAGGATGGATTTCAATTCCTCGGGACTCAGACCCGGTTTATAATCCACCTCCACGCCCCGCGCCCGGAGGGCGGCTTCGGCTTCGGAGGACATCTTGTCGGAAATGAGTACCTTTGGCATGGCGGCGTTTCCTTGCTTGATTGCGGATGAATCCATTGAAAACCCCTCAAAATTCAAACCTTCCCACGGTATCACAAACCGGTTCCCTTGACAAGCCGGCAGGCGGGACTCCCCGGGTATTGATCGTGGCCGGATCCGATCCGGTGGCCGGAGCCGGGATGCAGGCGGATCTCAAGGTGGCGACCGCCTTCGGGGTGTACGCCATGACCGCGGTCACGGCGATCACCGTTCAGGACACCCGGCGGGTTCATCGGGTGGTGCCGTTGGCGCCGGAGTTGGTGGCCGGGCAGATGCGGGTTTGTCTGGAGGAGATCGGCGCGGACTGCATCAAACTGGGCATGCTGGGCAATCGGGCCATCACCCGGGCGGTGGCGCAGGTGTTGCGCGAGCATCCCCGGGTGCCTGTGGTGGCCGATCCGGTCCTGGCCGGGACGCAAGGGGGAATTCTGCTGGAACCGGGCGGTCTGGAGGCGTACCGGGAGGAGCTTTTGCCCCGGGTCACTCTGCTGACCCCCAATCTGCCGGAGGCCGCCGCTTTGACCGGTCTGACCGTCACCGCTCTGGAGCAGATGCGGACCTCTGCCCGGGAGTTGCGGCGGGCCGGAGCCGGAGCGGTTCTGGTCAAGGGGGGACATCTGGAGGGTGAGGTATTGCACGACTGGCTGGATGCCGGGGAGCAGACCCGGTTGTTCACGGACCGGCGGTTGTCCGGACCCGGATTTCACGGCACGGGGTGTGTATTGGCCTCGGCCATCGCTGCCGGGTTGGCCCGGGGGGTGCCATTGGATCAGGCCGTGGCCGATGGTCGGGTCTGGTTGCGGGGAGCCATGGAACAGAGTCTGGCTTTGGGGACAGGACAGCGGCTGCTGTGGCGTCAGTAAGGGGGATGGGGATTCGGGCAGCATCGAACCTCTCCCGCTTCAAGAGGCAAACTTTTGAAAAAAAAGCGGGGGTCTGGGGGATTCCTCCCCCAGGGTTTTGACTTTGACTTTGCTTTTGTCTTTGGCGCGCTTTACA
>JADGAB010000162.1 GCA_015232245.1 Magnetococcales bacterium
AATCTGGGAGCCAACGCGGGTCAGGACACCCTGGAAGTGAGCATGACCACCTTGAGCGAACACCTGGACGAAGCCTGGTCCAGACTCGGGGATGCCATGCTCCGTCCCCGGTTCGCCGAGGAGGATTTTCAGCGCGCCGTCCGGGAACGGACCGCGGAGTTGCTCAAAAGCGAAGAGGAACCCGCCTTTCTGGCCTCCCGGGCCATCCATCCCCTGATTTACGGTGATCACCCCTATGCCCGTCCGGTGAACGGCACCCGGGAGAGCATTCCGAAAGTCGAACTCGCCCACGTGCGCGCCCATCACCTGGCCGCCTTTCGAGGACCGGGCATGGTGATCGCCGTGGCCGGGGATATCACCCTGGAACGGCTCAAAGGGCTGGTGGGCAAACATCTCTCCGCTCTCAAGACCGATCCGGGTCCGTTTCCCTCCCTCCCCGAGGCGCTGGCTCCGGAAAAAGGGGGCGAGAAGCATATCGAAATGGATCAGCCCCAGACCACCGTGCGCATCGGCGTGGTGGGGATCCATCGGGACGATCCGGATTTCTACGCCTTGTCGGTCATGAACCAGATCCTGGGAGGGGGTGGTCTGACCAGTCGTCTGACCAAGGAGTTGCGGGAAGACCGGGGTTTGGCCTATGGAGTGTTCTCCTATTTCTCCCCCCTGGCCGGTCGCGGACCCTTCATGGTGGGCACGGAGACCAAAACCGAATCGGCCCGGGAGGCGGTTGGCCTGATTCGTCAGGAGTTGACCCGTCTGCAGAACGAGGATGTGGAGGAAGAGGAGTTGGCCGATGTGAAACGCTATCTGACCGGATCGTTTCCCCTGCACCTTGACGGTCTGGACAAATTGGCCGACTCTTGGTGCCGTGTCGGCTATTACCAGCGGGGCATGGACTATCTGGACAAATGGCCGGAGCGGATCCGCGCCGTCACCCGGGAGGATGTCCGGCGCGTGGCTCAGAGGATCCTGCCGCTTACGCGGCTTCATACCGTAACGGTGGGTAAACGGGAGGCCGGAGCTTCAGGGTCCGACGATGCTCGATCAAAAAATGGTGCATCTCCTCCGAGTCGCTGACCAGCAGACGATAGGCGGCATCGCCGCAGTGGCGACAGAGGGTGCCGCTGCGCGCCCAGCGCTTGTATTGTCCGCCTTTGCTGCCGATGCACTGGTCGCTGCCGCAACGGACCTCACCGCAACTGGAGCATCGGTAGATATGCATCGGATGGTTGCCGCACACCGGGCACTCCATCAGTGTGCGCAGGAAATAGGGTGTCGGGGCTTTGAGTTCGATGGTTTTCATGGTCGCTCATCCTTGGTCTGGCTGCCAACCTTGACTTGGCTTCGGTCTGCCCGCAGGGTGCGTCAAGGAAACGGCACCCCCGGGCTTCATGAAGAGACGGCATAAGGGAAAAGCGTGCCAGATGTTCACTCCCGCCATTCCCGGACCCACATGGCCGTGGCACCCGCCACAGCAGCGGGCATGGCGAGAAAATTGACCACCGGAATCATGGTCATCAGCAGCGTGGCGGCCCCGAACCCCAACGAGAGCAGCCGTTTCTCCCGCAGTCTGGCCAGGATCTCCTTGTCGTACATCTGGTGATTGCTCATGGGAAAGTCGGTGTACTGAAAGGCGTTCATCCAACTGGTGAAGATGATCCAGACAAACGGCGCGGCGATGTTGATCATGGGAATCACGAACAGAATCAGCAACGGAATGGCCCGGACGATGTAGTAGAGGATTTTGCCGATTTCGCTCCGCAGGGGGGGGAAGATGTTCTCCCACAGTCCCAGGGGTTGATCGGTCTTGGCATTGCCGAAACTGCCGGTCAGATGAATCTCGATTTTCTGGGCCAGAAGCGCGTTGAAGGGGGCGCCGATCAGATTGGCCACCGTGCCCAGGGTGGTGATCAGCAGCATGCCCACCGAGCCGAAGAACAGCGGCACCAGGATCCACTCCATCCAACTGAGCCAGGAGGGCAGATAGGAGTTGAGCCAGGCGGAAAAGGCCAGAATGTGGCTCAAGGCGTACCAGGTGCCTGATGCGTAAAGCAGGGTGCCCAGCAGCAGGGGCATGGCCACGAAAAGACGCATGCCCGGGGTGAAGATCAGTTGCAGGCCGGTGAGCAGATAACCGGCCCCCCGGAGAAATGAAGATGGTTGCATGAGATGAAAAGCTCCTTTTGGGATGGAAGGGGTGAACTCTATCCGGATGATATTGCCTGGGCATGGAACAAATCGGCAAGCTTTTTTTAAATTCGGTCCAATCCTTGCTGGAACGAATGTCAGGGGAGGCGCAACGACTCTGGATGTGTCATTTTCAGGATGACGTTGGCGTCTGTTAAAGATGGGTCACTTTTGGGAGATGTCTTAGATGGCGGTGGGAAAAACGTCGCACTGTTGGAGCTGTGGTGCCATGCTGCCGGCCAACGGATTTGGCCGGTCGGATGTTTGCGCCGGGTGCATGAAAGATACGCGGGTCTGTCTGAACTGCCGTTTTCATGATCCGGGCAGCTACAACGAGTGTCGGGAGACCGTGGCAGAACGGATTGTGGACAAGGACAAGGCCAATTTCTGCGAAGAGTTCAAATCGAAAGGTTCCCTGCCCAGGACCGAAACCTTGCGCATGTCGGGTCGCAACAACTCCAACGCCAACAGCGGCAGCGGGGGTGGAGGTGGCAGCGGCAGCGGTGGTGGCGGGAATCAGAACAGCAAGTCCCGGAGCGCCAACAACAATGCCGCCTGGGCGGCGGCAGAGGCGCTTTTCAAACGGAATTGACCGTGCCCGACCGGTCATCGGTCGGAGGCATGACAAGGTTTTAAGGGATTCTTGCGCATCTCCACCTCATCGGGAGACCAGTCATGCCGGTCCAGGAGAGCCTGAACACCACCCGCGTGCCAGTCCGCATCTTCACCGACGATATCGACGACCTTTCCCGCAAACAGTTGGTCAACGTGGCCAATCTGCCGTTTGTGTTTCATCATGTCGCCGCCATGCCGGATGTGCATGTGGGCATGGGGGCCACCATCGGCGCGGTGATTCCCACCATAGGCGCCCTGATTCCGGCTGCGGTGGGGGTGGATATCGGCTGCGGCATGTGCGCGGTGCGGCTGAACCTCGACGCGGCGGATCTGGGGGATAACGGCGAATCCTTGCGTCACGCCATCGAACGGGCCGTGCCCCATGGCCGCACCGATGACGGCGGTCCCAATGATCGGGGCGCCTGGAGCCGCCCTCCCGAGGAACTCGCCGCCTGGTGGGAACGCCATGGGGTTCAGGCCCGCTTGCGGGATCTGCTGGAACGCCATCCGAAACTGCTCAATGCCCGCACCAACACCGTGCGTCACCTGGGAACCCTGGGCACCGGCAACCACTTCATCGAGTTGCGTCTGGATGAACAGGACCGGGTCTGGATGCTCATCCACTCCGGTTCCCGGGGCGTCGGCAATCGCATCGGCACCTATTTCATTCAGCGCGCCAAGGATACGGTCGGGCGGGAGCTCAAAACCCTGCCGGATCCGGATCTGGCCTTCTTCCGGGAAGAGAGCCCGGATTTCCACGATTACCTCCGCGCCGCCGACTGGGCCCAGGGATTTGCCAGGGCCAATCGGGAGGCCATGCTCCGCGCCGTGCTCCGCGCCCTTGCCGCCACGCTGCCCAGGCCGGTGGAGATGGCGGGAGAGGTGATCGACTGTCACCACAACTATGTGGCCCGGGAACGTCACTTCGGCGCCGAGGTGTGGGTGACTCGCAAAGGGGCGATCCGGGCCCGCAGCGGGGATCTGGGCATCATTCCCGGTTCCATGGGGACGCTCTCCTATATCGTGCGGGGCAAGGGGAGTCGGGAGTCGTTTCACTCCTGCGCCCACGGGGCCGGACGGCGCATGGGACGTCAGGAGGCGTTGCGCCGTTTCAGCGTGGCGGATCTGGCCAGCCAGACCGCCGGTGTGGCCTGTCCCAAGGATCGTTCCGTGCTGGACGAGATTCCCGGAGCCTACAAGGATATCGTTGCCGTGATGGCCCATCAACAGGATCTGGCGGAGGTGGTGCATACCTTGCGTCAGGCGGTGTGTGTCAAGGGATGAAGGGCAGGGAGGAGTTTCGTCCTTTGCCGGATCTTTTCGGCATGCGTCATTATCGGGTGGGCGGTTGCGTGCGGGATGCCCTGTTGGGGCTGGCCGTGACCGAACGGGATTGGGTGGTGCTGGGAGAGACTCCGGAGAGCATGACGGCCCGGGGATTTCGTCAGGTTGGCGCGGCCTTTCCGGTTTTTTTGCATCCGCGCACCGGCGAAGAGTATGCCCTGGCCCGGACCGAACGGAAAGCCGGTCGGGGATATCGAGGGTTTCGGGTGGATTTCTCTCCCGGGATCACCCTGGAGGAGGATCTCTATCGCCGGGATCTGACCATCAACGCCATGGCCATGGATGAGGATGACCGGTTGATGGATCCGTACGGGGGGCAGAAGGACCTCGCGGAGCGGCGTCTGCGGCACGTGTCGGAGGCGTTTGCCGAGGATCCGTTGCGGGTGTTGCGGGTGGCCCGGTTCGCGGCCCGGTTCGCCGACCTGGGATTCAGGGTGGAACCGGTGACCATGGCGATGATGAAAGTTTTGGTTGTCTCTGGGGAGCTTGCGGATATTGTTCCGGAGCGGGTCTGGCAGGAGTGCGTCAAGGGGTTGTCGAGCGGGACGCCGGCGGAGTTTTTCCGGGTGTTGGACGGTTGCGGGGCCTTGGCGGTATGGTTTCCGGAACTGACCGCCCTGAAGGGCAAGACCCATTCTCCGGAGTATCATCCCGAAGGGGATGCCTATGAGCATGTGTTGTGGGTGCTGGAGCGGGTGGCCCGGCTGACAAGTGATCCGGTGATTCGTTTTGCCGCCTGCACCCATGATCTGGGCAAGGGTTTGACCCCGGAGGAGGCTTTGCCGAAACATTACGGTCATGATGCGGCGGGGGTGGAGGTGGTGAAGGGGCTGTGCGCCCGCCTGAAGGCCCCCCGGGCGTATGGCCGGTTGGCGGAACTGGTGGCCGGACAGCACATGCGCGCTCATCGGGTGCCGGAGATGCGTCCCGGCAAGGTGGTGGGGCTGTTGGAGATTCTGGACGCCTGGCGGCGTCCGGCGCAGATGGAGGCGTTTCTCACCGCCTGCGCCGCGGATAACCGGGCAGGGGGGGAATCCGGGGAGTATCCGGCGGGAGAGGCGTTGCGGGCCGCCTGGCGGGTCTGCAAGGAGGTGGACGCCGCCGCCCTGGCCGCCTCCGGCCTGAAAGGGGCCCGACTGGGGGATGCGTTGCGGCAGGAGAGGATCCGGCGGGTTGGAAAGATACGAAAAAAGTGTGTTGGTTCAGCGTGACTTTGAGTTTCTGACAGTTTCCGTTCGCTGCAGAAGTCTTTCACCATTGCGGGGACTCTGTGCGCCCCTGGAGTTTTCCGCTTGTTTGGCCAAAGCAGGAAGAAAAGCAGAACTGGAAAGCTGTTCAGCCATCCAGTTTCTGCTTCGGCCCCTGATCGGTGCTCAGGTTGCGTTCCATCATTGCCCCATCCCCCGTCAGGCGGCAAGACAGTTTGGTTCGTTTCTTTGGATGGATACATCCAAGAAAGTCAGCCTCATTCCAATCGGCTCCATCCGTAACCGCCTCACGACAATTTCCTTTCTGGTTACAGCTCGCCACGCTTGACTTCAGAGATGGTACTCCCGTTCGCACACACCCTGGATGCGACTTTTTGCGGGAGACTCAGGCAAAAGGTATGCCCCAATCCCACTGACAAAAGGGAAGACAAGGCCGAGAGAATGGCGTACGATGAAGTTTTTGCTTCCGGTGCTTCCCTCTTGAAAAAGGACGTTGAAAATCGATGATGGATCACGACTACACCTTGCCGGTGCCGATGGGTTCCGGGCGACGACTGGCCATGGGTTGGTTGTTTCTGGCGTTATACTCGCTGATCGGCGCCGGATTGGTGGTCATTCTGGTTCTGATTGCGCGCATGCCGGTGATTCACGATCTGATGCCCTGGACCGGCTCCTTCAAGACGGCGCTGGTCATCCATGTGGATCTTTCCGTGCTGGTATGGTTTTTATCATTTGCCGGACTTCTGGCCAGTTTCAATCTCAAGGAAGGATCCGGATCCACCGGTCTGGTCATGCTGGGAATGTCCACCACCGGAGCGATACTGATCACCTTCTCTCCGTTTCTGGGGGTGGATGCCCCTTTCATGAACAATTACGTTCCTGTACTCGAAAACGGCGCGTTCTTTCTTGGGTTGATGCTGTTTTTGTTGGGCGTCGGAGGTATGAGCGTTTACGCTCTGCTGGCTGCGCGTCCTTCCGAAGGGTGGACTTGTGGTGCGGGAGCCTTGCGGTTTGGTCTGAAAAGCGGCTTGTGGATCCTGATTCTCTCCATTCTGACCTGGGTGTGGAGCTATGCCGTGCTTCCCAAAGGGTTGGAAGGGGCCATTTACTATGAGGCCCTCTTCTGGGGGGGCGGGCATGTTCTGCAATTCACCCATACCCAACTGGTGATTCTGGCATGGCTCTGGCTGGCAACCGCCTCGGGTGCAGAGTGCAGCCTGACCCCACGGGTGACTGGAATATTGTTTCTCCTGGGAGCGTTGCCGGCGGTCATCGCCCCGGTTTTGCATTGGCGTTTTGCTCCGGGAAATCCAGGATTTCAAGCCGGCTTTGCCGATCTCATGAAATATGGCGGCGGCGCAGCGGCGCTGCCAGCCGGTCTGGCGGTTTTTCTGGCCTGGAAAAAAGCGGATTCGAACAACCGTTGGCAACCTCTGGGAGTTGCATTGTTGCTCTCTCTGGTGTTGTTTGGCATCGGAGGGGTAATCGGTTTTTTGATTCAAGGGATCAATGTCACCATCCCCTCCCACTATCACGGTTCTATCGTCTCGGTGACTGTGGCCTACATGGGGTTGACCTATCACCTGCTGCCGGCGTTCGGTCTGCAAATTCCGAATGGCCGGTGGGCTGTACGGCAATTGTGGCTGTACGGAGGAGGTTCGCTGCTGCATGTATTCGGGCTTGCCTGGTCTGGGGTGCTGGGCGTGCAACGCAAAACCGCCGGCGAGGCCCAGGGCCTGGAAACGATTCCAAAGAAATTGGCCATGTGGGTGACCGGTGCCGGCGGATTGATTGCCGTGATCGGTGGAATCCTCTTTCTGGTCCTCTGCTACCGTGCGATCCGGAAAAGGGATGAAACTTGAGTCTGTTGGTTCGGCGGGACATGGAGTTTTTGGCGCCACCCCATTTAATCGTGGTTGGGGAAGAAGGCTCTGGGCTCCGACTATTCGCAAAACCTCATCATGGCGTGAATCTGACCGACCAACCTTATCGGCTCACCCCATGATCAAGCTGTTTTCCTCATCCGCAAAATCCCTTCCACCGTCAGTGGTGCCTTCTGAAGTGTCAGTCGACATGAGAAACTGACCCCCTGGCGACACGAAGAATAGACCCCCTCCCCCGGAAAGGGGTACCACCCCACTTAAACGTGGACGAACAGAATTTTGTTGACTTTCGTTATTTCAGGCATATCCTAACCAAAAGAT
>JADGAB010000163.1 GCA_015232245.1 Magnetococcales bacterium
TTTTGGTTAGGATATGCCTGAAATAACGAAAGTCAACAAAATTCTGTTCGTCCACGTTTAAGTGGGGTGGTACCCAATACCACTACCCGGCAATCAGATGGCCGTTCAAACCACCTGTCGCCGTATGGACTTTGTTGAGACCTTCGGTCAAAAGATCCTGTGTCGGTGTGCTGACCAGTCGGAGGGCGTCGGCATTGCCTCCCTGGCTTGCCCCGTAAGATTCCACAGACGCCGATAATAACGCCTCTGCCGGGAGTGCTCCGAAGTTCACGCTCTCTGTCTGTTGCGGCGTGTCACCCACCAGGCTGCTGGTTGAAACGACCGTGGCGATCTTCTGATTGATGGTCGCAATCACGGTCGCGTTCGATTGTCCCTGAGGCAGAATAATACCTGTATCCAGCGTCGGCGCGCCGCTCAGAAGTCGCAGCAGCAACACCCCGTCCGTGCCGTCCACAGCTCCGCTCTGATCGACATCCAGCAATGTCTTGCTCAGTCCGTCCACCCGTCCCACCAGGAGATCATTGCCGACATTGAGGGAAATCCCGGTATCGATGGTTGGGGCGCCGCTCAGTCGGCGCAGAATCAACACCCCATCCGTGGCATCGACCACGCCATTCCGGTCGATATCCATGGCCAGCGTTTTGGTGAGTTGCGCGGAGACCTCGGCAAGTTTGGCCACCGATTGCAGTTTGTCCGCGACTCCACTGCTGTTGCCACCGGAATCCGCATTGCCCCAGGTGACGACGGTTCCATCCGACCTCAAGGCCGCAAAAGCGCCGCTGGTCGCATTGAGCTTGACCACCGAAACGGCACCATCCAGTTTCGATTGTACCGCCGTGGTATCACCGCCATCCAACAGATTCCCCCAGGCCACCACCGAACCGTTGCTCCGCAAGGCGGCAAACGCACGATCCGTGGCCACAATATCCGTCACTGCCACGGTACCGTTCAACTGAGTCTTGAGCGCACCGGCGTCACCACCGTCTGTGGCGTATCCCCAGGTCACCACCGAACCGTCGGCTCTGAGTGCGGCAAAAGCCGAATGGTTTGCATAAATCCGGGCAACCTTGATCGATCCGTCCAGCATCGACTTGATGGCACTGCTGTCCCCGCCGTAACGATCGTTGCCCCAGGTGATCACGGAACCATCCTCGCGCAAGGCGGCAAAACTGGTATCGGTGGCCGCGATGCTGACCGTCTTGATGGTGCCGTTCAAAGCGGTGGCAACGCTGCTGTACTGGGCACCGTTATTGACATCGCCCCACACCACAACCGAACCGTCATTGAGCAGGGCTGAAAAGGCGCTTGTGGTGGAGAACAGGCCGACAACACCGGTCGCACCATTGAGTTTCGCGGCGACCGCGCTGCTGTTGCCGCCATCGGTTGGATTGCCCCAGGTGATCACCGATCCATCCGCTCGCAGGGCGGCAAAAGCCGAACCTGTACTGGCCACGCTCTTGGTGGCGATGGTGCCATCGAGGGCGCTGGCCACCGCGGTCATGGAGCCTCCAAAGGCATCGTATCCCCAAGTCGTGACCGAACCGTCACTGCGAATGGCGGCAAAAGCCGACATGTTCGAGTAGATGCTGGTCACGGCCTTGCTGCCGTTGAGCTGACTGGCAACACCGCTGCTGTCTCCGCCGGTATCCTTGTTGCCCCAGGTGATCACCGATCCATCCGAGCGCAGGGCCGCAAAGGCCAATGCGGTGGAATAGAGGTTTACGGCACCCTTGCTGCCATTGAGTTGACTGGCCACGGCATCGCTGCTGCCTCCCGAATTGGCATCCCCCCAGGTGACGACCGAGCCATCGGTACGCAAGGCGGCAAATGCGTTCACATTGGAAACGATCTTCGACAACGCCGTAAGCCTGGAGGCCACCGCAGAGGTATTGCCACCATTGTTTGCGTTGCCCCAAACCACCAGGGTGCCGTCGGAACGCTGGGCGAAAAAGGCCGATGAATTGTTGAACTGTCCAGAGGCATGACCAGGGAACAGGGTATCGGTGGTGCCGGTCTGCGCCGTGGCGCTGGCGCTGGCGTGGGCGGATACGGCGGATGCCGAAAACGCATTGCCGGCAACAGCGGAGCTGGGCTGATCCGTGATGGTGGCCGTGGCAAAGGTGGCATAATTGTCTGTCTGCAGATCGGCGTATTCGGTGTACAGATTCAGAAAGAACGACTCCTCGCCTTCGGTTTCGGCATCCTGGAGGGTGGTGATTGTGACGGTCCTGCTGGTTTCATTGGCGGCAAAGGAGATCTCACGGGCCTGCACGATCTGATAATCGCTTCCCTGGAAGGCGGTATTGTCGATGGTGCTCACATAGACCGTCGAGGCGCTTCCCGAACCGCTGCGGGTGATGGTGAAGGTGATCGCATCCCCTTCGATCACCGGGTGATCCGCATCCGAGGTCGTGCTGACGGAATAGGTATAACCGACAACCTGGGCATCGGTGATGTGACCGTCACCATAGGCGGCATAGTTGTCTTCTGCGATGTCCGCAAAATGGGTGAAAAGATCCAGATGGAAGGTTTCCACCCCTTCGGTTGCATGGTTCTGATAGGTCGTCACGGTGATGGTCTTGCTGCTCTCTCCGGCTCCGAAGGTCAACGCCTGGGCCGTGACCGCCTGATAGTCGCTGCCACTCCAGGCGTTGTTGTCGGCTGTGTTCAAGAAGACCGTGGAGACCGATTCCGAACCGTTGCGGGTGATCGTAAAGGTGATGGCCGTTCCTTCTGTGGCCGGATGGTCCGCATCCGTGCTGCTGGCAATGGTGTAGGTGCTGTTCGTATCCGGCACGGCCTTGATATGGCCGTTGGAGTAGGCCGCATAATTTTCATCCAGAAGATCGGCATGGCTGGTGAAGAGATCCAACCAGAAAGAGGTCACCCCTTCTGAACTGGTATCCGCAAAGGTCGCGATGGTGACGGTTTTACTCGTCTCATTGGCGGCAAATTGGAGTTTCTGGCCTGCAATCCCCTGGTAGTTGCTGCCCTCGATTGCGGTTTCATCGGCGGTGCTCAGGTAGACGGTCGAAGCCGACCCGGTACCGCTGCGCGTGATGGTGAAAGAGATCCCTTCCCCTTCGGTCGTTGGGTGATCCGCATCCGCACTGCTGGTGATGGCATAGGTGTAACTGGTCGTCTGGCCATTCTTGACATAACCGCTGGCATAAGCCGAAGCCTTGTCATCCAGAAAGTCCTCATGGCTGGCAAACAGACTTAGCCAGAAGGATTCACTCCCTTCCGACTGGACGTCGACACAGGTATTGACTGTGAACGTCTTGATGGTTTCATTGGCGGCGAAGGTGATCTCCTGAGTCGTGATTTCCAGATAATCGCTGCCACTGGAGGCGGTTTCGTCGGATGTGGCCAGATAGACGTGGGATACGCTTCCCGATCCGCTGCGCGTAATGGTGAAAGTGACATCCTCGCCTTCGAGCGCAGGATGCGCGGCATCGGCGCTGCTGGTCATGGTGTAGCCGTAATCGATGACCGAGGCGTCCTTGATGTAACCGCTGGCGTAGCTGGCGTAGTTGTCGTTTTCCAGATCCGCGTGTGTGGTGTAGAGATCCAGCCAGAAAGAGCGGGTTCCCTGTCCCTGGCCCAACTGGAAGGTCTCCACCGTAATGGTTTTGCTGGTCTCGTTGGCGGCGAACGTGATCTCCTGGTCAACAATGGCAAGATAATCGTTGTCAGCCACCGCCGAGATATCGGCTGTGTTCAGAAAAACGCTGGCAGCCTCCCCGGAACCATCCCGGGTGATGGTAAAGATGATGTCATTCCCTTCGGAGGCCGGGTGCTCCAGATCGGAACTGCTGGTGATGGTGTAGTTGTAATTGGTGACGTTTGCATCCTGGATATGGCCGGTCGCATAGGTGGCAAATTTATCGTTCTGGGCATCCGCATAGTTGCTGAAGAGGTTGAGCCAGAAGGATTGATTGCCTTCGGTCTTGTTGTCCTTGTAGGTATTGACCGTAATGGTTTTGGTGGTTTCGTTGGCAGCGAATTTGACCTCCTTGCTCTGGAGGGACTGATAGTCCTTGTTGCCGCCGGAGGAGCTGTCCTTGGTGCCCAGATAGATGGTGGCAGCCGATCCGGGGGTGCTGCGGGTCACGGTGAAGGAAATGGCGCTCCCTTCCGCAGCCAGATGGGTTGCGTCGGTGCTGCTTTTGACGGCAAAGACAGACTTTTCGGTCTCGGGGGGATCATCGATGAGCGCCTTGCTGAAGGCCGAATAACCGCTGTCGCTCAAGCTCCGGAAGAGCGTCAGCGAGAAATTCTCCTGCCCTTCGGTCAAGGAGTCGGTGTTGATCGCAACACTGACGGTTTTGGTGGTCTCGAAGGCGGAAAAATTCACCGCGAACTTGTCCAGGGCCTGATAATCCTCCGAGGTGGCGGTGCCGGCCAGGGTGCTCAGATAGACGGTCGATGCGGTGTTGCCGGCATTCCGGGTGATGGTGAAAACCACGGAATTCCCTTCGACGATCGCCGTGCTGGAGGCGTTGCTGGTGACGGTATAGTTGTAGGTGGACAGAGGATTGTCCTTGATGAACCCGGCGCCGTAGCTGGTATAAGAGGTATCGCTCTTGTACTGATAGAGGTTCAGGGAGAAATACTCCGTGGCTTCCAGCCACCAATCCTGAACAGTCGCCACTTCCACGGTGGCAGTGGTCTCATTGGCCGAGAAGGTGATCTCCTTCTGGGTGAAACCGGTGTAGTCATCGGCTCCGGCGGTTTTCTCCACCACCGAGGCATAGATTGTGGATTGCGACCCGCTGCCGCTGCGGCGGATCGTAAAGCTCACCTTGCCTCCCTCGACCACGGCGGTTTCCGGACTGCCGGCGGACGAGACAACGCTGTAGCTGTAATAGGGCAGCACCGGATCCTTGATGTAACCGGCAGACGAAGCCGTGGCCGTGGTATCCGAGAGATTCTTGGACAGATTCAGGGTGAATTTTTCGGTTGATTCGGCAAAATTGTCCTGCAACGTGGCAACGGTGACTGTCTTGCTGGTCTCGTAGGCGGCAAACTCGATGCTCTTGTTGACAAACCCCTGATAATCGCCACTGGTGGCGGTATCGTCCCGGGTGGAAAGATAGACCGTGGAGGCGCTGCCGCTGCCGCTGCGCTTGATGGTGAAAGTGACCGCCGAGCCTTCCGTCACGGCGTTATCGGTGGTGGCTGTGCTGGATTCGAGCGTATAGGTGTAATCCGTGACCGGAACATCCTTGATGAATCCGGAGGCCGAACTTTTCGCGACGGTTTGTCCGGACAAATAGAGATTGAGGGTAAAGGATTCGGTCTCCTCTTTGAGGGTGTCGCTGCAGGTGGCCACGGCAACGGTTTTGGTGGATTCGAACGCGGCGAAATTGACGGCCAAGGTTTTATCGATGGCCTTGTAATCGGTGGCAACCGCCGTACCCTCCTGGGTGCTCACGTACACGGTGGATGGCGCGGAAACCGTACCGGTTCTGGTCACCGTGAAGGTGATGGCATCCCCTTCATTGACCGCCTTGGCAGTGCCATCGGCGTTCGAGGAGAGCGCATAGTCGAAGACCGGATCGGCCTGCGGAGGTTCGGAAACAGCGATGACGGCCTTGATCGAGTCGTTCCAGAACTGATCGATGGTGAGTTTGAATTCCGCGTTGAAATCGCCTCCTCCTGTCCCCCCCCAAGGATTCCGGATGGTGAATTTGTCCGTTTGGCTGTCATATCCGAGCAGCATGAAGGCGTGACCGGAAACCAGATTCTTCAGGCCGTTTTCGCCATCCACGGTGTTGCCGAACGAAGCCAGCCACCCGATGGCGCCATTGTTGAGGGCATCCACGATAACCGATTTGTAGGTTGTGGCATCCTTGGAGGAGTACTGCTTCAAGGAGTAGGGATCGGGAATGCTGGTGTAGTAGCTTGAATAATATGTGTAATTGAGATTGGTGATCTCCTTGATCGGATAGGCGAAACCGCCCTCGACAGATTGATAGCTGTTTTCGCCCTTCCAGTTTTTTTGGTTTTTGATGTTTGCCTGTTGGTTCAGTTGTGCATAGCCCTTTTCGTACAGGGAGACCCAACTTTCACCGGTAAAACTGTGCTGGGCATTGCTGGTAAATGCCACATTGCCATACTGGTTGGCTGGCAGTTCCGAATTGACCGTCACATAGGTTGCGGCGCCATTCAGATAGAACTTGACACCATAAGTTCCATTCTTGTTATCGATAATATTTCCGGTAATGAACGAAGACTTGGCGCTGGCAATCGCGCCGAGGGAGGCGACCAGGTAACAGGTTCCGGAGGAACCTTGATTGACATCCGTCTGGGTGGCGCCATTTTCGAAGAGTGGACCGGTTGATGTGGCATAGGTGTAAACACCGGTGGCGGCTTTGCCGGTGGCGGTATCCCCGCCGGCAATCGGCATGGGTTTGTCCAGACCGAGAAACCATTTATCCACCAGGTGGGAGGCGTTTTCCTGGGACATGCCTGCCGTCATGTTGCCGAGCGGCGTGACCTTGGCAGGATCCGACACGCCGCCCCACCAACTGGCATTGGCAGGGTCGTCGTAGATGACCTTGTAGGTGATGTTTTTTGAATAATCGGTTTCGAAATTGTTGGCACTGTTTGTATAAATCGATTTAAGATCATCATATTCCGTCTGCGTGACACCTCCGGAGACTGCGGATGTGAGAAGATCGAGCATCTCCTTGTAGGTGTAAACAGAGTCGCTCATCGCCTGGGTGACAAGAGTGCGCAGCGAATCATTGGTGATGTTATCGGTCCATGGCATGTCTTGTTTCCTTGATTCGGCTAATGAGGAGTGGCCAAAAACGGATTGCTTGAAGCAGAAGCTCCATAAGTAAGTAATCGCTGATTATTTTTAGACTGTTGTTCTTCATGATACCGTGAAACGAGTTGAATCACCAGTTTGTATACCGCCAGCCGATCCTGGGATCCAGCAGGGACTCGTCAAAGTCGGCTGGCGCATGAGTCACAATCCCAGGAAGCGCAGGGTCTGCCATGGTTTGGCGGCGAATTTCCTGGTGGCGGAAGCAATCTCCCGCAACCCTGCCAACCTGATGAGCCCGATGGTGAGGTTGCGCAGGCAAGCCATCATTTGCGGACCATGACCTGCACGGATTGCCCCAGTGGACCGGGCCATCCATATGATTTGAGGTCATACCTGTCATGCGCCTCCTCCCGGAAACGAAACCGGCCTCATTCCCTTCTGGCGGACCACGGGCAGGATTTGCTATGCTTGCCCCATGAGCGAGATCACCCAGCCCCACGACCGTTTGTTCAAGGTGCTTCTGTCCACCCCGGAGACGGCTGGCGCCCTGCTGCGGGAGCGGTTGCCGCCGGAAGTGGTACAGCTGTTGGCATCGGAGCCACCGCAGTTGGTCGAGGGCAGCTTTGTCGAAGAGAACCTGCGCCCCTGCTTCTCGGATCGCCTGTTCGAGGCCAGGACGATCAGCGGCAAGCCAATATGCTTCTACGTCCTGATCGAGCACAAGAGCTTCGAGGACGACAAGGTTGCCTGGCAGTTGTATCGGGGCATCTCGGC
>JADGAB010000164.1 GCA_015232245.1 Magnetococcales bacterium
CCCACCAGGGGGATAATCTCCCTGGACCCCTATCAGTAAAACTACGCATCCCAAGATGGTTGCGGTTGAGATCCTGTTTTTTGTATCGACGGTTGGTCTGGATTGCTCAAGGGGGATTTTTTTGTGAAAATTCATCATGGAGAGAGGATATCTGGTGGGTAGTCCCCGGATGGAACCCCAGGCTGACCGGTATGGCGCCATGGTCTCCATGCCCGTGGTGTTCTTGTCGTGGATGATTGTTGGAATTATTGTAACCTTGCCAACTTTGTCACAATGGCGCGGCAGCCTGGTGCTCATTGCCCTGCTGCCCGCCGGGGCGGCGGCGTGGTCGCGTCGTCAGGAGGCGGGAGGGGTGGTCCGGCTGCTGGTGGCCGGTCTGATCTGGGGCATGGTCGCGGTCTGGATGCCGGGCGGGGCCCAGCCGGATCGACCCCCCGAAGGGCGGCCCAAACTGGGGATCCAGGCCGTGGTGGCGGATCGGGAAGACCGGGGGGATTCGGTCATGCTGACCCTGGATGAAGTCACCTCGGAGGCCTGGAATCCGGCGGGTCAGGTGCGTGTTTCCGTCTACCGGCAGAGTGTGGATGCGCTGCCCGGGGATCGGGTGGCCATGACGGTGCGACCCCGGGCGTTGACCGGGGCGCGCAATCCAGGGGCGTTCGATTATCGCACCTATCAGTTGCAGAACGGCGTGGTGGCCACGGCCACAGCCAGCGGTCCGGTGGAGCGGATCGGCGTCACGGATCGATGGTACTGGAACCGGTTGCGGCAGAAGTTGACCCTCTGGTTCGCCGAAGTCCTGCCCCCTTCCCAGTTGGGACTCTCCGAGGCGCTGCTGCTGGGGAAGCGGGGTCATCTGGACAATGAATTGCAGCAGGCCTTGTTTGTTTCCGGCACCTTTCATCTGGTGGCCATCTCCGGACTGCATCTGAGCCTGGTGGGGGGAGCGGTCTATTATTTTCTGCGTCTGCTGCTCACCCTGGTCTGGCCTCTCTCCCGACGCTGGGACATGAAACGTCCCGCAGCCCTGTTGGCGCTCTTTCCGGTGACCGCCTATGGCTATTTGGCGGGATGGTCGGTCTCCACCCAGCGGGCCTGGATCATGGTGGTGCTGTTTCTGGTGGCCGTGGTTCTGCAACGCCAGAGAGAGTCGTGGCGGCTGTTGACCTTTTCCGCCCTTTTGATTCTCTCCTGGCAGCCCGGGGAGCTGCTGAACGCCGGTTTTCAGTTGTCCTTTCTGTGTGTGGCGGTGATTCTTTATCTGCTGGACCGGTTTCCGATGAAGGGATGGCGCGGTCAGGTGGTGTTGACGGGCCTTTCCACAGTGGCCATCGGCGTGGTCACGGCTCCGGTCTCCCAGTGGGCTTTTCATCGTCTCTCCCCCTACGGCATGGTGGTCAATCCTCTGGCCATCCCCTGGGTGGGGGAGCTTTCCACGCCCCTGGGGCTGGTGGCCATGGTGCTGCATCCTGTCTGGCCCGAGGGGGCCGATTGGCTCCTCAAGGCCATGGGCTGGACCCTGGATATCTATCGCTGGCTGGTGGAGCGTTCCGTGGAGTGGCCGGGAGCGGATCAGCGGGCAGCGGGACCGGTGCTGCCAGGCATGGCCCTGTTTGTGGCCGCGGGCATGGTGGCCGCCGGTCTGGGCCGGTCGGGCCGCTGGGGGTGGCGGCGCATCGGCATGACCCTGGTGGCCCTGCTGGGTCTGGCCTGGCCCCGGGAGTCCATCCCGGAGTCCCAGTTGCGGTTGATCGTGCTGGATGTGGGGCAGGCCCTGGCCATGGTGGCCAAGCTTCCGGGGGGCGGCTGGTCGGTGTTCGATGCGGGAGGGTCGGTGACGGCCCGTTTCAATGTTGGGGAGGCGGTGGTCTCCACGGCCTTGTGGCATTTCGGGGTGGAACGGCTGGAGCGGGTGGTGATCAGTCATCCCCAGAGGGATCACATGGCGGGCATGGCCCAGGTGGTGCGCAACTTTCCCGTGGGGAGCGTGTGGATCTCCACCCTGTCGGAGCAGGATGAAGAACGGTCCGATGTCCGGGAGTTGTTTCAGGTGGCGGCGGCCAGGGGGGTGCCGGTGCGGCGTTTCGAGAATCTGGAAATCTTCCGGGAGGGAGCGGCCACGCTGCGGGTGTTGCCCCCCATGCCGATTCGTGGTCGAACGGGCGCCAATGACCGCTCCCTGGCGGTGGAGATCGAACATGGGGAGCAGAGGATTCTGTTGACCGGCGACATGGAGACCCGGGAGGAGTCCTGGTTGATCAAACAGGGGGTGTTGCGACCGGTTGCCGTGCTGCTGGCGCCTCATCACGGCAGCAAGACCTCCTCGTCACCGGCCTTTGTCCAGACGGTGAGGCCGGAGCATGTGGTGTTCAGCGTGGGTCTGGACAATCAATGGGGGTTTCCCCGCAACGAGGTGGTGGGGCGTTGGGTCGCGGTCGGGGCGCGGCCATGGCGCACCGATTATCAGGGGGCCATCGAGGTGATCAGCGATGGCAGGCGGTTGACCATCACAACCGCAGAATGATGTCGAAGGCGTCGGGTTGCAGGGTTGGCGCCACGGTGATGTCCAGAAGAGGGAACAACTCCAGATAGGTGTTGGCCGCATCCGGGATCACCGGCCAGGGGGTCGGCTGGATCAGGGTCATCCGGTGGTCGCACCCCGCCAGTCCCACAGCCAGTCGCAAAGCCTCGATGCCCGCATGATCCGGATGGTCGGCGAACAGGGCGATGCGCTTGCGACTGTTGGCGGCGCCGGACCGGCTGGGCCAATGGAGGGATGGCAGGGAGAGGGTATGGGTGGCCTCCGTCAGCATCCGTCCCAGGGTGGCCACTCCGCCGGGCAAGATTCCGGCGGTCGGAGGCGGACCTTGCGCCAGCATGTGGCCGTGGGCGCAATAGCTGGCCAGCGCCCCCGGCGTGAGGAGCGTGGTCCACAAGGGATCCCCCACCCGATGGATCCCCTCGTGGACAAAAAACAACTGAGCGCGCCATCCGGTCCCCAGTCGCAGGTCCAACTCCTGGCGCCAATCGGTATCCAGGGTGGTCCGGGTGATCAGCAGGGTGATCATCTCACCAGTAGCGCCCCGCGCCCGCCACGGCGATGACGGCCAGGCCAAGCAGCAGATTGATCTGCACGAGCTTGCGCAGTCGTTCGATGTAGAGACCGGCTTCCGGGATCAGAAGTTCGGCGTACATGCGTTGCATGGGCCTGAAGGCCCGCTGGTGGATCACCAGGAACAGCGCGATCATGCACCATCCCAGACCCTCCATGATGTGGATGTGCATGCCCAGACCCTGCATGCCGCCAAATCCGGCGAAGATCATCCAATAGCCGGTGATCGGCAAAATGATGACAATACCCCAGACCACCTTCATGAACCGTTCCAGCACCCGGGTCCACAACCCGACCCGTTGCGGGATCTCCAGAGGCAGTGCGGCGGGTCGCAGGATCAGCAGCGCGAAGAACATGCCGCCCACCCAGAGGGTTGCGGCCACAAGATGCAGAAGCAGGGCGATGGCCATGGTGTCTACCTTGCAAGGATGTTTTTGTCCGGGAATTGCTGAACGGAAATTATGGTCCCTGGCAAGGGGATTGGCAATTGTCTTTCATGGCCCGGGTCCGCAGTTCTGATCGGTTGAGTTTCAGCCACTGCATGGCCAGAATGGCGATGGCGGAATTGAGGGTGCGATCCTCCAGCCATTGCCACGCCGTGGCAAAGGGTACGATGACCGGTTGGATGTCCTCCCCCTCCTGTTCCAGTCCACCCCCCGCGACCGGGGATGTGGAGGAGTCGAACAGTCCGCAATAGAGATGAATCCGTTCGCTGCTGCCGCTGGGACTCAAATAAAACACCTGAATCAATCGCAGGGAGTCCGGGGTCCAGCCGGTCTCCTCCCGGGTCTCCCGCCAGGCCACGGCCTGGGGGTCCGGTTCGGAACCGCAGGAGCCTGCCACGATCTCCGTGGTCCAGCCCGACTCTCCCCGAAGATGGGGACCGGGCCGGAACTGGCGGATCAAACCCACCTGGTCCCGGTGGGGATCGTACAGCAGTACCGCCGCCGCGTCTCCCCGTTCCAGGATTTCCAGGTGAACTTCCCGGCTCATGTTGCCGTCAAAGCGTTGATAGCGCATCTTCATGCGCAACAGGCGAAAAAAGCCCCGGTACAGTTCTTGAATGTCGAGCACGTCCACGTTCATTTTGTCGGCCTGGTTTTTGTGGGTTGAAACAGAAAAAAAATGGCGTCACCGGTTTCACGATAGGCAATCCACCCTGGGAGGGGAAGGCAAAATTTTCCTTTATCGAAACTTGGCAATAAAATATAAATATATGTTCATGCATGATGGTCGGTAGCGCAGAGGGGAGAGAACTATGGAAGGTGACAAAAAATTGAACTGTTGGGATTTTTTCCAATGCACCCGCAGTCGGCACGGCGCCAGGGTGGATGGCACCCTGTGCCCGGTGAGCCTGATGACCGCCTATGGGGGATGCAATGGAGGCAAGGATGCGGGTCGTTCCTGCTGGATGGTCGAAGGAACCTATTGCACCGAATCCAAATGTGGTCCCGCAGACGACCGGGGCGGTTTTGTCTACAAGAAGGATCACTGCAATACCTGTGCATTCAAGGCGTTGGTCAAAAAAGAAGAGGGAGTGGCGTTCCAGGAGGATCGCAGATCCAAGTTCTCTTGAGGGCGGGCGGCGCATTTTTTTGCAGTGCGGTATTTTTTTCACGAAAGTCCTTGCACTTTGTAACGGAGTGTGTCAGAATCTTTCCCATGATTGTTGGTACAATCATTGCACCTCTAAAGGCAATCGGTGTTCTTGCCGAATAGAGTATCGTGGCCTTTGCTGGGTCACGGGAGTTGTCCGGATTCCGGGGCTGGATAGCGTGCGAGACGGGTCACCCTTCTCGGCGCTCCAGCCCTCTGGATCCGTCCTTTGTAACCGCGTGTCGTTCCTGCCTGAATGAATCATCTCGATGGGGCGTATTTTGCCTGTCATTGCCACAAGAATGTGTTAGGATTGCCCGCGGGATTTCCGAAGGGAGCAAACCCCTCAAGGATCGAAGGCGGATGTCAATGCGTGAGATATCGGGTCTGGATATTGCGGATTTCTTGTCGATCTTCCAGCAGATCGAATTTTTTACTCCTTTCGGGGAGCGGGAACGCCAGGCCGTGGCGGGTTTCGCCCGGTTGGTCGCCTACGATGTCGGGGATTACCTGATCCAGGAAGGCAGTTCGGAGGAGCGCAGCCTGTTTCTGCTCTTGTCCGGCGGCGCCAGCGTGGTCAAACAGGGGGCCAGCATCCCTTTGGCCGCCATGTTCCCCGGGGATTTCTTTGGCGAGGTCTCCTTTCTGACCAGTCGCCCCCGCACCTCCAATGTCATCGTTCACCCCCCGGTGGATGCCTGTCAGGCCATCCCCGCCATTCCCAATTTTTCCTCTCTCGGACTGCCTGAAGAAGTGCAACAGGCCACGGCCACGGCGTTGCGTTTCTCTTCTGAACTCATGACCGCCCTCGATACGGTGCTGCGCATCAAGATCAAGGACCAGATCATCCAGCATCTGACCTGTCGGGTGGATGTGATGCATGACCGGGTGGTGCGGGTCACGGGTCAGGATCCCATGCTCAGCGTGGACGAGGAGCTGGAGGAGCAGCTCCGGGATGGTTATCTTCTGCCGCTGGCGGAACGGGAACGCACCAAGGATCGCCTCATCGAACAGCTCGCCGCCTTCCTCGACGAACTCAATCACTGCCTGGTGGTTTTTTGAATCCTGTGCCGGAGACCTCTCCCTGTCAGAAAGTGGCCATCAGCGCCTGTCTTTTGGGTCTGCCGGTCCGATACGACGGCGGCGACAAAGCCTGGCCGCTGGTCGCGGCGCTGGAGCGGCTGGGGGTCTGTTGGCTTCCCTTCTGTCCCGAGGCCGAATGCGGACTGGGTGTGCCCAGGGAATCGATGCGGTTGCAGGGGGATCCGGAGCAGCCCCGCCTGGTGACTCTGGTCACGGGCATCGATCATACGGAACGTCTGCTGGCCTGGTCCGGAGAGCGCCTGGAGCGTCTCGCGGCAGCCGGTGTGGCGGGATTTCTCTTCAAGAGCCGTTCGCCCTCCTGCGGACTGGGCTCGACCCCGGTGCATGACACTCTGGGCGACGGTCGCGCCGCGCCGGGTTCGGGACTTTTTGCCCGGGCCTGCGGGCAACGGTTTTCCGCTCTTCCCCAATCCGACGCGGAGCTTCTCGCCGATGAACCGGCGTTGCGGGCCTTTCTGGCCCGGCTGGCCGTGACCGGGAGGGTCTGACCATGGTACGGGTCGGGGCGGGGTCGTTGCGGGGTCGGGTGCTGGCCACTCCGGCGGATGAACGGGTGCGTCCCACTACCGGACGGATGCGGGAGGCCCTCTTTTCCATGCTGGGGGAGCGGCTGGCCGGGGCGTGGGTGCTGGATCTCTATGCCGGCAGCGGTATCCTCGGGATCGAGTCCATCAGTCGCGGGGCGCGGGGGGCCTGGTTCGTGGAGGCCGATCCGGGCGTCGCCGCCGCCATTCGCGGCAACCTCTCGGCCTGCGGCGTGGAGGCGCGTACCGGTCTGGTGGAGTCTTTGGTGTTGCAATCCGGCCTGGCGGGGCTGCTGCGCGGGCGCGCCGAGGCCCGGTTCGGGTTGTTCTCTCCCTTTGACCTGATTCTGATGGATCCCCCCTACCGCCGTGGTCTGGTCCCTCCGACCATGGAAATGCTCGCCGCATCCGCGCTTTTGGCTCCGGGCGCCCTGGCTGTGGCCGAACATGAACCCGGGGCCGTGGCAAAAGGGGTTGCTCCCGATTGGCGTCCGATGCACAATCGTCGCCATGGCGAGACCCAGGTCTCTTTCTGGCAATGGCGTGGTTGATCCACAAAGCAAGGAGGGCATGAACAGAATCGCAGTCTATCCGGGAACCTTCGATCCCGTGACCTTTGGCCATCTCGACATCATCCGTCGTGGGGCGTTGCTGGTGGATCGCCTGGTGGTCGCCGTGGCGGTCAACACCGAAAAACAGTTTCTTTTCACCACACAGGAGAGGATCCGCTTTCTCGAAGAGGCGGTCAGTCCCTTTCCCGGGGTCGAGGTGTGCCAGATGGACGGCCTGTTGGTGAATTTCGTCCGGGAACTCGGCGCCGATTTCGTGCTGCGGGGATTGCGGGCGGTCTCGGATTTCGAATACGAATTCCAGATGGCCGGCATGAACCGGAAACTCAGCCCGGAGGTGGAAACCATCTTTCTGGTCTCGGGGGAGGAGACCATGTTTCTCTCCTCCCGACTGGTCAAGGAGATCGCCGGCATGGGCGGGGACGTGAGCCGTTTCACCCCGGCCTGCGTGATCCCCGAACTGGGACGCCGCATGATGGCCCGACTGGGACGGGGGTCGGGGTGAGAAGCCTCTACATCCGGAACTACGGCTGTCAGATGAACGTCCACGACGCCATCCGCATGACGGCGCTGCTGCGCGACAGCATGGGTTACGCGAGTGTGGAGACCCCGGAACAGGCGGATCTGATCATTCTCAACA